>JBDLHW010000037.1:0-12440 GCA_039715155.1 Campylobacterota bacterium
CTTTAAGTGCTCGTTTTGCAGAGATATTTTCTCATTTGCTTCCTCAAGTTCCGCAGAATTTGTATCAAGAGTATGCTCTAAAAACTTCTTTTCTCTATAGAGTTCATCATAGCTTATTGAAACATCTTCAAAAAGCTTTAATATATCTTGAGGGAAAGAGGATATATCATAATCTTTTCCATAATGTCGTTTTAGCTGTCTCTTGAGTAATTTGTGCATGTTAGCTTTCGTATATCGCCGTGAGTGTCATTGTCTGGTTATGCAATTCACACTTTAGTTTATCTACTTCAAACGGAGCTATCTCGCCATATGAATAGAAGCCTACGAGATTGATATTTTTTCCCAAGGCATCAGAGATCTCTTCTAACTCCTCATCGATCAACTGTCCTAGAACTATCTTCCGTCCCACACAACTAACAACTAAGCCAAGAGCCGGTTTATCATTCACAACCTTAATTTCACCTGCAGCATGCCCCGCACCTTCTATGAGCATATCACTGTCTGGCTTCATTAATCTTGCTAAGTACCCCTCCGGAACATTACCGGCATAAGTGATGCTCTTACTCTCTTCATCAATTGCTAACATCGTTCTTATCACTTCTGAGTCATCTTTATCTTTTTTTATACTCAGAGGAAAACGCAGACCACTTTGAGGTAGCTCTGAAGCATACTCACCTAAATATCTTTTATAGAAGTCTAAAGCGGGTTCATCATCTATTGTATATAAAACATTGGCTTCAGACTTAGTAATTCTTCTTTGAGTTCCAAACTCACTCCATCCGCCAAAACAACCAGTATCGGCAGTAAGATTATCACCATAAAAACCTACTGCTGTTATCCTACCGCTTTTCGCCTCATCATCTGCAATAATATATGTATTTAAAAACCTATCTCCATCTCCTGCCAAACCACCGGTGACAGTAACATTTCCCAGTGCCGAATTAACACCACTTACAAGTTCTGAACCATTCACTTGAAGTCCGTCAGAGAGAATAAAAACATGCTTCAGTCCATCTTTGTTTAACTTATTAACAAGCTCAGATGAAAGCTCCTTGAGATCCAAGCCATCTCTATAGTCAACACTCTTAACTTCCACTTTTGAAGTCTCAAATTTTACAGCGGTTGCTACAATTGAATGAGAAGAGATCTCTCTGCCAAGAATATTTCCAGAAGATGAAGAACCAACTATATGACTATCCGGATATTTCTTTTTAATAACCTTATATGTAGACGCCTCTTGTACAGTATCTGTGTCACCAAATATAAACACTATATCAGCTACATCATCACTCTTTAATCCAGTTGAAACATTTTCCCAAGTACCATTATCTAACACTAAATTATCTATACGCATAAATTACTATTCCTTAAATTTTAAATATATTTCTCTTATTGCATCAATTTTATTTACAAACAGCTCAACCAACAGCGGGTCAAAATGTTTTCCGGATTGATTTTTTAAAAACTCTATTGTCTCTTCAAAACTCCATGCTTTTTTATATGGTCTTTCTGAAGTGAGTGCATCAAACACATCTGCAAGAGCTGTAATACGACCATATATATGGATATCTTCACCTTTTATTCCTGCAGGGTATCCGCTTCCATCATACTTTTCATGATGAGTACTAGATATGATAGCACCCGCTTTTAAATATGGGTTTTGGCTATTCTTCAAAATATCACTACCAATAGAAGAGTGGGTCTTCATAAGATCAAACTCATCAGCATCAAGTTTTCCTGGCTTTAGTAATACATTGTCCCTAATACCGACTTTACCTATATCATGCAAAGGTGAAGCGAAGATGAGAATATCTTGTTCCTTCTCACTCAGCCCATACTCCTTAGCCAAAAGTTCAGAGTAGTACGCAACCCTGGAGATATGACTACCAGTCTCTGGATCTCTATATTCAGCCAAACGTGAAATAACCTGTAGCGCTTCATGCTCTCTATCAACTAGCTCTTTAGTCGCTTTACTTACTTCATCTTTAAGTTTCTCATTGAAATCTTTCATTTGAAGTTTTAGTTGAATTATTTTAGTGAAGTTTTTGATTTTTGCCTGTAGTTCAGCAATATCAACCGGCTTTGTAAGAAAATCTGCTGCTCCTAAGTTTAAAGCTTCAAGTCTTAAGCTCTTGTCATCATTAACTGCTGTCACCATTATGGGTATTAACTCTTCTTGAACCTCAAGAGATGCTTGTATAAACTCTAAGCCATTCATTTTAGGCATCATATAATCAACAAACATCAAGTCAACCTGTTGAGTCTTGATATACTCTAAAGCCTCAACTGGATCTTGAAAGCTTATAATGTCAAAGCCCATATCTTTAGCAACCTCTTCAATAATTATAAGGTTTAAGTAAGTATCATCTACGGATATTATTGTCATAGTTAATCTTCCTCTCTGCTTTTAAAATAGATATCCAACTCCAATACCTCACATAATTAATTTCAACTTTTATGTTTATTGCAAGAAAACATCTTTGGGCTTATTTCCCATAATGTTAAAGCACTATGTTATTATATAAAAACAATGTCCCTGAAATGGGAACTACAACTATTTTATTTCAAATTTTAAAATGCTACTGGATATAACCAGTTTTTTTATGTATAAAATTGTAGCATAACTACAAAGATTTAGTTTTAACACCGTAAATAAAAATTTTCATGTTCAGGCATACATATCTTGATGTATGTCTGTATCTAATCTTTCGCGATAGTTTAATAAGGGTTTGAAAGAAGATGAATCATAAAAGTGTATCTATCACTCTGAGATATATGAAGCTGAGTGAAGCGAATAAGCTATCAGCGGTTGAGGGGATTTATTGAAGAGGTTTACTATTTAATTCACCCAACTCTATACTAAAGCAGACACCATCATCTTTATTTTCTACTTCAAGTTTTCCATTGTGATGTTCTTCAACAATAATTTTTGACATATAAAGACCAAGTCCTGTTCCATTCTTTTCATCTTTTGTTGAGAAGTACGGGTCAAATATCTTCTCTATGATATCTTCTGGTATTCCTCCACCATTATCATATATTGATATACTTCTATCTTGTATTGTAATTCTGATTTGTGGATATTTAATATTTTTTTCTTTAAAGTTATCTTGAGAATTTTTTAATATATTTAGAACAACCTGCATCATCTCACTATCATACATCTCTATCCCCTCTTTAGAGTTATACTTCTCTATTATCTCTATATTATCATTTATCAGTGATGCTTTAATAATATTTAGTGACTTTAAAACAACTTTTTCTAGCGTTATCGTTACGGATTTTTTGTTTGGTTTATAGAAATTTCTAAAATCATCTATAGTAGTTGTTAAATTATGTACAAAGCCATTAATATTTTTAAGTCTTTGTAAAAAATATCTATTAGATTCATCTATGCCCTCTTTTGTATCTAAAGCAAACTCTTGCAACTCTATTTTCATCTGTAGGTTTGCTGTTGTCGTAGATATAGCACCTAGAGGCTGTCTCCATTGGTGGGCTATCATACTTATCATCTCTCCCATTTGTGCTAAGCGGGATTGTTGAATTAGGTGTTGTTCTTTTTTTCTGTTCTTTTCTACTTCTATCTGAACTTCCGTACGTAACTTTTCATTACTATCTTTAAGTTTATTTTTCATATTAGTCACAACTTTTTCATAAAAATAGACCATAATAGAGAGAACAAAAAGACTTATAAGAAATTGTCTAACCTCTATAAAAGAGTAACTAAGTGTTATAATATTATTTAATGCCATTACTGCAAATGAAAAATTAATTATTATAAAAGCAAGTACCCATACGAAACCATAAAATGAGCCTTGTAGAAAAAAAGCCAATACCGGATAGATATACAACCAAAAAATTCCAGTATTTTCAATCCCACCAGATATAAGTAATAAAATAGAAAGAGCGATCATAATAAGCATGAGTGCAATACTTCCAAACTTTATATTTTGATGCTTTTGAAAAAAGAAAAAATTAACAACTAATACTAATGTAATAACTAACTCCCACAAACCAAGAGTAAGTATTCCAAAAAACATATTATAAACAGAAAAAATAGATAAAAATACTATGCCAATTAGCGACAATGCATTAATAAAGTAAATTTGATACATATCATAATCTTCACTCTTATCTAATAGTTCAAAGGGTTTAAAAAATGATATCATAAATCCTCCTCTTTATTTACATCAACCCTACTCTTCTTTCCCAGCAAAATTAATTTCCAAATAATTATATCTAAAAGAGTACTTATATAACCTATAAACACATACACAAACTTTCTTAGCAGCCGTTTCACAGCCACATCCCTCAAAAACAAGTTATAAACACTCAAAAATACTACTATTATCTCCCTTTAGCTATAATTCCACCAATGAAAAAAGATATAAACTTTGAAGTAGATTCACCTTTCCAACCAGCTGGTGACCAGCCTACTGCCATAAAAGAACTGACCGACTCTATACTAAAAGGGAATCGTTACCAGACACTTGAAGGTGTCACAGGTAGCGGTAAAACACACACTATGGCGCGTGTTATAGAGAATGTAAAGATGCCCACTATTATCATGACACATAACAAAACTCTTGCAGCTCAGCTCTATAGTGAGTTTCGTGCTTTTTTTCCCAAAGCCCATGTTGAGTATTTTGTGTCCTACTATGATTATTATCAGCCTGAGGCTTACATTCCCCGTCAGGATCTGTTTATAGAAAAAGATAGTGCTATCAATGATGAGCTTGAACGTATGCGTCTCTCTTCTACTGCTAACCTTCTCTCTTATGATGATGTTATTGTAATTGCCTCTGTATCTGCAAACTATGGTCTTGGTGATCCTGAGGAGTATCTCAATATGGTTCAGGCTATAGAGGTTGGAGATGAGATAAATCAGAAGAAACTTCTACTGCATTTAGTAGAGATGGGTTATGCTCGTAATGATAGCTATTTTGACAGTGGGCATATCCGTGTCAATGGTGAGAGTTTAGATGTTTATCCACCCTATTTCGAGCAAGAAGCGATTCGTATAGAGTTCTTTGGTGATGAGATTGAAGCGATATATACTTTTGACGTCATAGATAATAAACGTTTAGAGGATCATAAGAAGTTTACTATCTACGCTACTTCACAATTTAGTGTTTCCCAAGAGAAGATGGCAGTTGCTATTAAACGCATTGAAGAAGAGCTAGATGAGAGACTTGCATTTTTTCAAAAAGAGGGAAAACTTCTAGAGTATCAGAGACTGAAGCAAAGAGTTGAGTTTGACCTAGAGATGTTAGAGACTACCGGGATGTGTAAGGGAGTTGAGAACTACTCACGTCTGCTTACAAATAAAAAACCGGGGGAAGCTCCATTTACTCTACTTGATTATTTTGATCAAAGAAACAAAGAGTATTTAGTAATAGTTGATGAGTCTCACGTTTCACTTCCTCAATACCGTGGTATGTATGCGGGGGACAGAGCTAGAAAAGAGGTTTTAGTCGAGTATGGTTTTAGACTTCCCTCTGCTTTGGACAACCGTCCATTAAAAGCTGATGAGTATATAAACAAAGCTCCCCATTATCTTTTTGTATCAGCTACACCAGCAGAGTATGAACTTGAGATGTCTAGTGTGAAAGCTACACAGATAATCCGTCCAACAGGTCTGCTTGACCCAATCATCGAGATAAAGACATCAGATAATCAAGTCGAAGATATACATGATGAGATCAAGAAAGTCACTGTGAAAAATGAGAGAGTTCTCATCACTGTTCTAACTAAAAAGATGGCAGAAGCTCTTACGAAGTATCTTGCAGATTTAGGGATAAAAGTTCAATATATGCACTCTGATATAGATACAATAGAGCGTAATCAAATCATACGTGCACTGCGTTTAGGTGAGTTTGATGTTCTTATCGGGATTAACCTTTTACGTGAGGGTCTTGATTTGCCTGAAGTAAGTTTAGTAGCGATACTAGATGCTGATAAAGAGGGCTTTTTAAGAAGTGAAACTGCACTTATCCAGACTATAGGTCGTGGGGCTAGAAACTCTAATGGACGTGTAATACTTTATGCAAATAAGATGACAGGCTCAATGCAAAGAGCAATAGATACCACAAATGAGAGACGTGAGATTCAAGAGGCACATAATAAAGAGCATGGAATAACGCCAACAACAACTATTCGTAAACTGGATGAAAATCTAAAACTCGAAGAACATGGTGATCTCTACCAAAAACATAAAAAAATGGATAAAATGCCAGCATCAGAAAGAAAAGCAATAACAAAAGAGTTACAGCTGAAAATGAAGCAGGCTGCAAAAGAGTTAAACTTTGAAGAGGCAGCTCGTCTTCGTGATGAGATTATGAAAATTAAACAACTTTAGGAAAGACATGGAAGATACTTTTAGCAATTTAGCAACATATGGATATATAGGACTTTTTCTCTACTCACTTGGCGGTGGATTTGTAGCACTTATCGGGGCTGGTGTTCTATCCTTTATGGGTAAAATGGATTTATCCCTATCTATTATGATTGCGTTTATAGCTAATGCTTTAGGTGATGTTTTACTGTTTTATATGGCAAGATACCAAAAGAGCATGATGATGGAGGGACTTCGTAAACATAGACGAAAGTTAGCTCTCTCTCACGTAATGATGAAAAAATATGGTTCATGGATAATTTTATTTCAAAAATTTGTATATGGAATCAAGACACTTATCCCTATCGCCATTGGACTTACAAAATATGACTTTAAAAAATTCGCCGTATTAAATGTTCTAAGTGCAGCTGTCTGGGCTTTAGTATTTGGACTTGGAAGTTACTACTCAGGTAGTGTCTTAGTTGAACTTGCAAAAATTATAGGTGACAAACCTTGGATAGCACCAATGATACTTGTAGTTTTTGGTGGCGGGTTATGGTTATACATGGAAAAAGCCACAAAAAAGAAAGTTAAGTAGTTTAGATATTTAAAAAATATAATTTGAATTATTATTAAAGTTTTAGATTTGCTGTAGATTTTGTAAAAGTTTGAATAAGGCTAGGCTCAAAGCCTGCCGTTTTAAACTTTTATGAAAGATGCAGTGAAGCTAGAAGTTTAGCTTCCAACCACAGGACCATACGGTGCGTAGTCTGTGTGCTCTCCATCTTGGTACTTTTTATAGTTAGCAATAAACATCTCTGCTAAGTCATCTCTAGTTTTATCAAATAGTTCTTTATCTTCCCAAGCATTACGTGGGTTTAATATCTCTGGTTTGATATCACCTAAAGTTTTTGGAACATGCAGTCTAAATGTTTTAGTAACATCAAACTCACTATCTTGGATACTTCCATCTAAAATAGCATTTATACATGCACGAGTGTTTTTGATACTCATACGTTTACCAACACCATAAGCTCCACCAGTCCACCCAGTGTTAACAAGATAAACATTAACACCATGCTCATCAATCTTCTCACCAAGAAGTTTTGCATAAACTGTTGGGTGTAGTGGTAAGAAAGCTTCACCGAAACAAGCTGAGAAAGTTGCAACCGGCTCAGTAATTCCACGTTCAGTTCCAGCAACCTTTGCAGTATACCCACTTAAGAAGTAGTACATCGCCTGTTCTTTAGTGAGTTTAGATACTGGGGGTAAAACACCAAATGCATCCGCAGTTAGAAAGATGATGTTTTCAGGGTGGCCAGCCATTAAGTCATGCTTATGATTTTCAATATGCTCTATCGGGTAAGAGACACGAGTATTCTCAGTTTTAGAACCATCTTCGTAATCTACTTCACCTTCACCATACATAACTACATTTTCAAGCAGTGCATTAGTTTTGATAGCGCCGTAAATCTCTGGTTCACTTTTACCATCAAGGTTAATTACTTTTGCGTAACATCCACCCTCGAAGTTAAATACACCATAGTTATCCCAACCATGTTCATCATCACCGATAAGTGCACGATGCGGATCAGTACTAAGTGTAGTTTTACCAGTTCCGCTCAGTCCGAAGAAAAGTGCAGTATCGCCTTTTTCACCAACATTTGCCGAACAGTGCATTGCAAGCTTGCCTTCTAATGGCAACCAGTAGTTCATCATTGAAAAAATTCCTTTTTTCATCTCACCACCGTACCAAGTACCACCAATAATTGCTATGTTATTCTCAACATCAAAAAGTACAAATACTTCTGAGTTTAGTCCATGCTCTTTCCATTTGTCATTTACCGCTTTACAAGCATTTAAAACAACAAAGTCAGACTTAAATACTTCAAGTTCTGGTGCAGTTGGACGAATAAACATATTTTTCACAAAATGAGACTGCCATGCAATCTCAGACACGAAACGTACTGATCTTTTTGAAGCTACTGATGAACCACAAAATACATCTGTTACATAAAGGTCTGTATTTGATAGTTGTTCTTGTGCTACAACTAAAAGCTCTTCAAAGATGTCTGAAGAGACTTTTTTATTCACGTCACCCCAAGCTATATACTTGTTAGAAGGATCACGATCTACAAAGTACTTATCTTTAGGACTACGTCCAGTAAATATACCAGTATCTACTGCTGTAGCACCTTTTTTAGTCTGTTGCACTTCACCATTATCCAGCTCATGCTTAATCAACTCATCATAACTTAGGTTATGGTAAACATTACCAATGTTCTTTAGTCCTAATTCTTCTAACTCAGTCAAATTCATAATTTACCCTGTGGTATTTTTTGTATAATGGAATTATACACTCAATAAACATAAATTAAATATAAACCATATGTCTATTTATGAATTAAAGTAAGAAAAATTATTTTAAGTATTTTTTGATAAAATTTTGTTCTTAGTCACTGCTCGATTAACTCAGTGGTAGAGTGCCTCCATGACATGGAGGTGGTCACTGGTTCAAGTCCAGTATCGAGCACCACTTCTTTTAAAACTTCAAACTGTTTTTTTTGCCACCCTGTTCTGCAACAATTGATGAACGAAGAATATAAAGAACAGCACCACTTTTTTTATCTAATATCTTTTGAAATATTTCAGTAGAGTTTCTTGGATCGTAGCCGATAGCTTCGATATGTGCATCTTTTGAGAGTATCTCGCAGTTATTAGCGACGATATACATACTCAGACCTAAAGGATCCGCCCCTTCATGCACAGGCGCCTTTTTAAGTTTGTCAATATCTGGACAAGCGAGAGCCCTTTTATTTACTCTATCAGCATTTAACATTGAGAAAAATGCCAATAAAACAAAAAGATACTTCTAAACTAGTCCATTTCCCATTTGATAATCAGAGATGCATAAGCAGTTACAATCTTATCAACTTCAAGCGTAGTTGCTCCCTGTGTAATCACACCATCTTGCATCTCCATATATTTAGCGCCAATCTCTATATCAACCATCTCAGAAGCGTGAAGATTAAAACCAGCATCAGCACCATAGTATGTAGTAGTTGTCTCTGCAGAAGGATCAGCACCATTCGCTCCAACTTTAATCTTCGCTTTACCGGCATTTGCACCTAGAAAAAAGTTTACAGGCTCAGAGAAGTTAAACATATATTGCGCCTCAACACCATAAGTTCTTAGACTATTATAATCCTCAACCTGATAGTGACGGCCACTTAAAAAAACTCTATAGTTATCAGTTTGTGCTCCAAGCTTTAAACCAACGTTAGCCAGCTCATCTTTTTCCATTACTGCTGCACTCTCAGTTGTTACATCTGACATCCCGCCCTCAATTGCGAACAGAGAATGCGAATTAAATGTATACTCACTTGCCACTAATGGAGCCGCTGTCATCATTGCTGCTAAAACAATCTTACTTAAACTATTTTTCATATCTTTCCTTTTTTTTAATTACCTGAAACATTATACCTCGTAAAATTTGAAGTAAACTTTAATTTACAAGCCTTAAATCGGCATGCCAGTGCTTAACTTTAGCCATTAATAGAATTTGCACACACAACTGCACTGCTAAATGCCCACTGAAAGTTATAACCTCCAAGTTCTCCCGTCACATCCACAACTTCACCTGCAAAATATAAACCTTCTACATCCAAGGCTTCTAAAGTGTACCTGTTTAACTCACTAGAAATAACACCGCCACGGCTCACTTCAGCCTTTGTAAAACCAAAATTTCCTGCTGGTGAAAACTCATAGCTGTGTATATTTTTCAGGTTTTTCAAACTCTCTTTATTTAATTTAGAGCACTCCACATCTTCAACATTCAGAGCTTTTAAGATTGCACGTGAGAGCCTTTTGGGTAGAGGAATTACGGAACTTACCAGTTTCTTACTACCACTCGTTAAATGTATAATATTACTATTTGGTAAAAAATTCACACTTATAGCTCCTTTTTGCCAATATAGCGAAGCGGATAAAACAGCTGGTCCGCTGATACCTTTATGTGCAAAAAGCATATCTTCTTTTAAAATTTTATCATTTACAGTTATGTGAACATAGCAACTGAGTCCACTGAGCTCTTTCATCCAAAACTGATCTTTTTGAAGTGTCATACCAACAAGAGCAGGAGTAAACTCTTTTACTTTTATCCCGAACTCTTGTGCAATTTTAAGACCAATCTCACTCGCACCCAAATTTTTAAAGCTCTTTCCACCAGTCGCTACAACAACTTTTTTTGACTTTAATATACCTTTTGATGTTTTGAGCTCAAAAATATCATCTATTTTCTTGAGTTCTACTATCTCTCTATTTAATAGAGTATCAAACTGTTTTGTTTTAGCTTTTAGTATATTTATAATCTCATCAGAAGAGTTTTTACAAAAGTAATACCTATCTTTTCTAACAACAGGTTCAACTCCGTTATCATCTAAAAAACCCAGTAAATCATCTCTTGAAAAAACACTCAAAGCATACTCTACCAGCTCTTCCTCACCATCAAAATTATTTTCACTTACCTCTACATTTGTGATATTGCACTTACCACCACCCGAAATTTTTAGTTTTTTGGCAACTTTTTCATTTACATCAACTATTGCAACTTGCAAGTTTTTATCTAAATGACTTGCACACATCAAGCCACTCGCACCCCCACCGAGGATTAAAACATCATATATTTTCATATGGGAATTATACGATATAATTACATAAATAAAATAATAATGGTATTACAGCTTTTCTCAAAACTTGTTTTTGTAGCTTTAGGGGGTTGTAGGGACTTCAGTCCCTGCCACTGTTATGGGCTTTGCTCATGATGGTGCGTAAGATCAGTAAAAAGAAGAAAAATGAGCAATAAACTTCACATAGTATCTCTTGGATGTACTAAAAACCTTGTCGATACGGAAGTAATGATGGGTAAACTTCAAAACTTTGAGCTAACAGATGAGAGCGAGGACGCAGATGTTATCATAGTAAACACTTGTGGTTTTATAGATGCAGCCAAAGAGGAGTCTGTCAACACAGTTCTTAGTCTGCATGATGAGAGAAAAGATGACAGCCTTTTGGTTATGGCTGGTTGTTTAAGTGAAAGATACAAAGATGACTTAATGGCACAAATTCCAGAGGTAGATATCTTTACCGGTGTTGGTGATTATGACCATATTGATGAACTGCTTGCAGAAAAAAAGAGTAGGTTTTCTGAGGAAGTTTATCTCATCGATGGAGCCGAGCGTGTTGTAACTGGCTCAACTTACCACGCCTATATCAAACTCTCTGAAGGATGTAACCAGAGTTGTAGTTTTTGTGCTATTCCCTCTTTTAAAGGAAAGCTCAACTCACGTGACTTAGATTCTATTGCTAAAGAAGTAGAGAGTCTTGTAAAAAAAGGCTACTACGATTTCTCTTTTGTCTCACAAGATTCTAGCTCATATCTACGTGATCAAAATATAAAAGACGGTCTATCGCTTCTAATTCAGAGGATTGAGTTGATAGAGGGTGTTAAAAGTGCAAGGATTCTCTATCTTTATCCATCAACAACAACTATCGCTCTTCTTAAAAACATAGCTAAAAGTGAGATCTTTCATAACTACTTCGATATGCCGATTCAGCATATAAATGATGATATGCTGCGTCTAATGAAACGCGGTTTTGGTAAAGATAAGACAATTGAGCTTTTAGAGTTTATGAGGCGTCTGCCTAACTCTTTTCTTCGTACAAGTTTTATAGTTGGTCACCCAAATGAGACAGAAGAGATGTTTGATGAGATGTGTGATTTTGCTTCCTCGTTTGGCTTTGACAGAATCAATGTATTTTCATATTCAGATGAGGAAACAACACCGGCCTATGACATGAAGACTAAAATCGATGATGAACTTATCGCGAGCCGTGCACAAACCCTGGGTGATATTGCCGCAGAGTGTACTACTAAGTCCCTGGAAGCTGAAATTGGTTCTAACATAGAGCTCATTATTGATGGGGAGAGTGATGAACATGAGTTTCTCCTTAGTGCTAGAAAAACTATCTGGGCACCTGAAATAGATGGTGAGATATATGTAAATGATAGAACTAAAGATGAAGATTTGGAGTTTGGAAAAATTTA
>JBDLHW010000038.1:0-12431 GCA_039715155.1 Campylobacterota bacterium
CAGATGCTATCCAACTACTGCAGAGGGATGGTGTTCATGTAGTAGTGCTGAGTGGAGACAATGAGATAACAGCAAATCATGTCGCACGGGAACTTGGCATTGATGAGGTGCATGCGAATGTAATGCCCGAAGGTAAAATTGAGATAATAAGAGAGCTACAGGAGTCCGGAGAGATAGTTGCTATGGCAGGAGATGGAATAAATGATGCACCTGCATTGGCCGGGGCAGAAGTAGGAATAGCTATGGGAACCGGTAGTGATGTGGCGATTGAGAGTGCCGGAATTACTTTGATTAAAGGGGATCTCTTAGGAATCGTAAGAGCAAGAAAATTGAGTCGTGCTACTATGAAAAACATAAGAGAAAATCTATTTTTTGCCTTTGTTTACAACAGTGCAGGAGTTCCGATTGCAGCAGGTCTGCTCTATCCATTTTTTGGAATCCTGCTCTCTCCTGTAATAGCTGCAGCGGCTATGAGTCTGAGTTCTGTTTCAGTTATATCAAATGCACTGCGTTTGAAAAATGTTAAACTCTAAGAGTTGGCACTCATTGCGTTTGCGATTCTGAGCATAGTCTCTTCACGCCCCAGAACAGCCATAATAACGTCTATATTTGGTCCACCCATCTTTCCAAGAAGTGCAACACGCAGTGGCATACCTATTTTTCCAAAACCTATTTCCATCTCGTTTACAACTTCTTCCATAAGGTGATGGTAATCACTTGGAAGGTGAAGCTCATCTGCCGCACTTACTTTAGCTCCAAATGCATTTAAAACTTCAACATAACCCTCTTTAAAAGCTTTTTTTACAGCTTTGGCATCATAGGAATCCGGTGTGTCAAGTATTTCACGTGTAAGCTCTGCCAGCTCTTTTAGAGTTTTAGCACGCTCTTTGAGAGCATCTAAAAGAATCTCTTTTTTATCGTGTGAAGTGAGTACTAAATCGTACTCTGTTAAAAGCTCAGCCAGAATTGTGTTTGATGCATTTTTAATGTAGTGGGCACTTAACCAGTCAAGTTTTTCAGTATTGTAGATAGATGCTGATTTATTGATATCTTTAGGGTTGAAAAGCTCTGTCATCTCATCCATAGAAAATATCTCCTGATCACCATGACTCCAACCTAAACGCACTAAAAAGTTTAGTAGAGCATTCGGGGTGTAACCCATCTCTTTGTAAGCCATAACGTCAGTAGCACCATCGCGTTTAGAGAGCTTTTTTCCAGCAGAGTTGTGAATCATAGGTACATGGTAAAACATCGGTATCTCAAAGCCTAAAGCTTCATAAACTACTATCTGTTTTGGAGTGTTTGATAGGTGGTCGTCTCCACGGATAACTTCATTTATGCCCATAAGATAATCATCAATCGCTACAACAAAGTTATACGTCGGCGCGCCATCAGCACGTGCGATTACAAAGTCATCCAAGATATCTTCAGCCTGAAAAGAGATGTCACCCTTTACACCATCGCGAACCAAAATCTCTCCACTCAGAGGTGCCTTGATTCTTATAACCGGCTCAACACCATCTGGAGGAGTTCCCTCAAAATCACGATATTTTCCATTATATTTGGTACGCTCATTGTTTGCCATTTGTGCTTCACGAAGCTCTGTTAGCTCATCTTTGGACATGTAACATCTGTAGGCTTTGCCTTCATCAAGAAGCTGCTTGATATACATTGCATAGATCTCATCACGTTGTGACTGGTAAGTTACCTCACCATCATGCTTTAAGCCTAACCACTCAAAAGCGTCCACAATGGCTTTTGCCGCTTCTTCAGAGTTTCTAGCCTTATCAGTATCTTCTATACGAAGAACAAATTCACCACCATTCTTTTTAGCCCAAAGATAAGAAAAAAGTGCAGTTCTTAAACCACCGATATGAAGATAGCCGGTAGGGCTTGGAGCAAAACGAGTAACAACCATTGTGTAACCTTTTATATTTTAATAACGCTATTCTAGACAAATGTTAGTTAAAAGAGAGTAAAAGATTATATTATATTTAAGAAATCGATGATATAATTTTTTAATGCTGAAATTTAAACGATTATTGCCTCTTGTCGGATTATTTGTTGTTCTTATAATAAACTTTACTGTTTTATTCTCGATTCATTCGAGCTGGAAGTCGTCCGTGGGGGAAGAGTCTCTTTTACAACTGAAGCTTACAGCTCTTGAGAGTGATGTTTCTGCGAGGGAATTTTTTCTTCAATTTGAGACAAATATAGAGTCAGAAATAAGTGAGAAAAAGCAGCACTTTACTCTGGCGATTATCCTTTTTCTAACAACCAATGCAGCTCTTCTTCTCTACTATTATATGAGAGAACAAAAAAGTTATAAATCCTCTATATCTGAAGTTAAAGAAAAAGCAGTTGCAATACTCAATTCAATTGGAGATGCGGTAGTAATTACTGATGTTTACGGAAATATAAGTTTTTTGAACCCAGTAGCAGAAAAGTTGATTGAGAGAACAGGTAAAGAGGTGGAGGGTTTATATATAGATGATGTCTTAGACTTGTGGAGCAGTAAAACGGGCAAAAAGATTAAAACACCTATCGATGATGTTTTATACGCTAATGTAACAAAACTGATTTCTGATAGTACAAAGTTAATAAGCAAATCGGGTAAAGAGTATATTATTAGTGACTCGGTTTCTCCTATAAAAGATGAAAATGAAAATTTAATCGGTACAGTTTTAGTTTTTCAAAACAATACAGACAAATATGAAACAGATGAAGAGAATGAAAGATTAAAAGAGCGTACCGAGTTGGCACTACTTGGTAGTCAAGCGGGTATATGGGACTGGAATACTGTAACTAACGAGGTCTATTTTTCTCCAAGATGGAAAGAGATGATAGGGTATAGGGATGATGAACTTGAAAATGAGTTTTCAAGCTGGGAGAGTCGTGTATACCATGATGACTTAAAAGCTATTTATGTCGGTCTTGAGGAAAATATGGAGGGAAAAACGGATAGATATGAAGGCGTTCACCGACTTAGGCATAAAGATGGACATTGGGTTTGGATTCTTTCACGCGGGAAAGCACTGTTTGATGAAGATGGTAAAGCTGTCCGCATGAGCGGTACACATATTGACATCTCACAACAGAAAAAGGTGGAGCAGAAACTTTTAAAGAAGACAAGGGAGTTCAAGGCCATCTATGAGGGTAGTAAGGATGCTATAGCGATACTGGACACAGAGTCAAATTTCTTACAAGTCAATCAAGCGTATGTAGAGATGACGGGAATGAGTGAAGAGGAGCTGTTGGCTACTTCATGTATCGCTCTATCTGCACCGGAAGATATAGAACGTTCAAAAAAAGTTGTAAAAGAGGCTTTAAAGGTAGGCTTTGTTAAGAATTATGAAAAACGTTGCCTTGTAAAAAATGGAGAGTATATAAATGTAGATATGTCTATTTCACTTCTTAAGGATCCAGATAGACTTCTGACAAGTGTTAGAGATGTAACTAAACGAAAGAACATAGAAGAGTGTTTAGCGATTCAATATAGCCTGTTAAATACAATTGTAGATACAGTGCCGGTAAGAATTTTTTGGAAAGATGTGGACGGTGTCTATCTCGGAGCAAACAGACTTTTCTTGGATGATGGACAGATAGACTCCGCGGATGATATTATTGGTAAGACTGATTATGATATGCCGTGGGGAGAGACTGAGGCGCAGTTATATAGAGACGATGATTTGGCTGTTATAGAGAGTGATGTAGCAAAAATAAATTTTGAAGAGACTCAAACAGATGATAAAGGGAACACGGTTACTCTACTGACATCCAAGATACCTTTGAAAGATACAAATGGAAAGATGATTGGAATACTTGGAAACTATGTGGATATTACTGATCAGAGAAATACTGAAGAGGAGTTAAGGAAGCAAAAAGATATTTTGGCACATCAGGCTCATCATGATGCGCTTACGGGCTTACCTAACAGGACTCTTTTTAATGACAGGCTGGAACAGGCAACCGAGAAGGCTAAACGTAATAATACAAAGGTTGCCCTGCTGTTTATCGATCTGGACCATTTTAAAGAGATAAATGACTCTCTGGGTCATGATGTTGGTGATACAATTCTTACAACAGTAACCCAGAGGCTGGAGGAGACTATTAGGGACCAAGATACTCTCGCTCGTTTGGGTGGTGATGAGTTTACAATTGTTTTAGAAGATTTACTACAGGGAGAAGATGCCTCACTGCTGGCTCAAAAAATATTAGAGAGTCTTGCGAAACCGATTAATGTTGAGGATAATGCACTCTACGTATCTAGCAGTATCGGTATTAGCCTCTATCCAGATGATGGGGACTCTTCTACTGATCTTTTAAAATATGCTGATTCAGCTATGTATCGAGCCAAGGATGAAGGAAGAAATAATTTTCAGTTTTACAGTGCTGAGATGACTGAGCTTGCTTTTGAGAGAGTTGTGATGGAGACAAATCTTCGAGAGGCATTGAAGAGTGAAGACTTTATTGTTTACTATCAGCCACAGGTAAATGGTGTAGAGAACAGAATTACCGGAATGGAAGCTCTTATAAGATGGAAGCATCATACTATGGGAATCGTCTCACCAGCCAAATTTATTCCTATTGCTGAATCAACAGGTCTTATAGTTGAGCTGGATAGATTTGTAATGAAAACAGCAATGAGACAGTTTGCCGATTGGTACGCTAAAGGGTTAAACCCAGGGGTATTGGCAATGAATCTTTCAATTAAACAGCTGCGAAAAAAAGATTTTATAACCGTGTTCGATGCTCTAATAAAAGAGACAGGGTGCAAGTCGGAGTGGTTAGAGCTTGAGGTGACAGAGGGTCAGATCATGAAGAAACCCGAAGAGTCTATAGAGATTCTAAATCAAATTAATGAGTTAGGGGTAGAACTGGCAATCGATGACTTTGGTACAGGTTACTCCTCTCTCTCCCATCTTAAAAAGTTGCCTATTAATAAATTAAAAATCGACCAGTCATTTGTTATGGATTTACCGGATGATGAAGAGGATGTGGCGATATCAAGGGCTGTTATCGCTCTTGCTAAAAGTTTGAACCTTAAAGTTGTCGCAGAGGGTGTTGAGACTAGAGAACAAAAAGATTTTATTGTTGAGAATGGATGTGACAATATTCAGGGTTACTTTTATGCAAAACCGATGCCGGCTGATGAGCTCGAAAGAGTTCTTTTGGAGGGGTTAACTTCCTAGAAGCTTTTAATATGATAAAATGGCACTCTTAATTTATAAAATGGACAGATATGTATAAAATATTATTAACCCTTGTTTTTACCACCTTGCTAAATGCTGAGGTTTACGATGGTGTAGCGATAGTTGTAAAAGATAGAGCGATAACTCTTTATGAGATAAAAAAAGAGATGGAAGCTTCTAAGATTGATGCGCAAAAGGCTTCAGATGTTTTGATTCGTAAAAAACTTGAGGAAGTTGAGACTGAGGAGAGAAAGATAACTGTTAGCAGCTCTGAGGTTTACGATGACATCAAAAAAACAGCAGCTAGAAACAATCTAAATATCAGTGAGTTTTATGAAGCAGTCAGAGAGTCAAGTGGAATGAGTTCTACAGAGCTAAAAGAGAAGATAAAACATAAGCTTCTCTCTCAAAAACTCTACTCTGCAATAGCTTACTCTTCTGTTTCACAGCCAAGTGAAGAAGAGGTGCTTGAGTATTATGAGATGCATAAAGAGAACTATAAGCACCCAAGTTCATTCACGGTAATTATCTACCAGGCAAAAGATAAAAGCAGAATCGAAGAGAAGATCAGTAACCCTATGTTCTACTCTCCTGATATTCAAACAAATGAGCAGGTTCTGCCATATGAGAGAATCTCTCCGGAGTTAGCATCTCTACTCTCAAGAACAGCACTTAATAGCTTTACCCCAGTGATTCCAGATGGAAAAAATGGATATATGAGTTTTTATATCAAAGAGATAGAGTCTGCAAAAGAGGGTGGAGTTGATAGTGTTAAAAATCAGATTGTCAACTCTATCATGGCTGAGAAACGTGAGCAGGTTCTAGGTGACTATTTTGCACGACTTCGTCACAATGCAGAGATAAATATCATAAGAATGCCAAAGTAGAAAGATGTTAAGTGATAAAAACTTTATAAATATAGCTATGGAGCTTGCAACTGCTTCAAAGTGTGTCTCTAAGCAGGTTGGTGCTGTAATTGTAAAAAATGGAAGAATTTTAAGTACGGGCTACAACGGGACTCCGGCAGGTTTTATAAACTGTTGTGATCATTGGGATAATGAGTATACCCCCGAACACCATGAGTGGTCTAAGACTTACGAAATCCATGCAGAGATGAATGCAATTATCTGGGCGGCAAGAGAGGGTATCTCAATAGAGGATGCGACTATCTATGTGACTCTGGAGCCATGCAGTGAGTGTAGTAAAAATCTTATTGCCAGTGGTATAAAACGTATAGTCTATGCAAAAGAGTATGAGCATACTCACTCTGACACCATCTCCAGGTTCATTGAAGATAATGGCGTGAGTATAGAGAAGTTAAGCCTTTAGAAAATCTGCAATAATTGAAGTTGGTCTGCCTATAATCGCTTTACCGTTTTTGATTAAAACAGGTCTCTCTATGAGCTTTGGATTTTGAGCCATAGCCTCTATAAGTTTTTCATCATCTGTCTCTTCTTTTAGTTTTAACTCTTTATAGATAGCCTCTTTTGTACGCATTAACTCACGTGGAGTTAGGCCTAACATTTTTAAGAGGTTTTTGATCGTCTCTGCATCAGGATTTGTTTCCAAATATTTTATAATTTCTTTTTCACTTGTGTTTTCATCCACGATAGCTAAGGCTTCACGTGATTTTGAACACCTTGGGTTATGCCAGATTGTTATTTGAGCCATGATATTCCTTTTTTTTGTTAGGTATTTTACACTATAATAGCTTTTAAGTAGGAGTTATTATGAAATATGCAGATTCATATCTAAAATTAGCAAACTTTGGACGGGAACTGCTTCAGAAAAAATCTTTGGGTGAGGGTTTGCCCCATATTTCCAAGTATGCCAAAGAGATTATAGATGCAAGAAGATGTTCAATTTATATATATGATAAAAAAAGTGACGAGTTGTGGACTACACTTGCAGATGGAATTGAGAAGATTATCATTCCATCTGATAAGGGAATTGTAGGAAATACTATAAAGGAGAGAAGGCCTCTAATAGTTAATGATCCTTACTCTCATCCTGACTTTAATCAAAAGATAGATAAAGAGACAGGCTATGTAACAGCAAACCTGATTACAGCCCCAATTTTTAACTCAAATAGAGATATTATAGGGGTATTACAGCTCATAAACAAAGATGGCGGATTTGATAACGGTGATGTGAAGTTTATGATATTTTTCGCACATTACGTGAGTGGATTTTTAGAGTTAATAAGTAAATATAAAAAGGCAGAGAAAAAATAATATGAAAAAATTCGATCAAATAGCAGAGTTTGGACAGAAGCTAATGACTCTTAAAGAGATAGATCATGCTTTAGAGTTGATTTCTGATGAGGCAAAAAAGCTTGTAAATGCAGATAGATGTTCTATCTTTATCGTTGATAAAGATGATAAGATGCTATGGACTAAGTTAAGTGATGGAATAGGGCGTATTGTTATCTCTCTTGATTCAGGTATCGTAGGAGATACATACTCTCAAGGAAAACCTCAAATTGTTAATGAACCATATGAAGACTCAAGGTTCTTGCAAAATATCGATAAGAAGAGTGGATATAAAACAGAGAATATGGTCACAGTTCCTATTTTTGACTCAAAAAGAGATGTTATGGGGATTATCCAGCTTTTAAATAAGTCAAGATCTGATTTTGATGCAGAAGATTTAGAGATGCTGACATTTTTTGCCAACTACGTGAGCGGTAGTTTAGAACTTGCTATCTTAAAAAGTAACTAAAACCTTTTTAGTTACTTCGTGCCAGTGCCGCGAAGTCTATCTCCTCTTTTTTCTCTTTCTCTTCTTGAGCTTTTTTATCCTCTTCATAAGAACCGGTTGTAAAAATATACTCACTCTTTTTTAAGATACACCCTTTGATTCCAGGAAGACATGGAGTTTTTAAAAGTTTACAGTATCCATTGGCATCGTGTTGGCAAGTCCATCCCATCTACTCTCCTTGACTTAGATAATATGCATCATATGCCAGTCTCATAACCCCAACAGAGTAGTTTGATGAGTTGTTGTATCGCATGATTTTTTTTGCATAATCTCTCAAGTATATTAAATCATCTCTGCCTGCTGTAAAACAGTGATAGGTTTTACCACTTTTACTTTTTTCATATACAAAAGAGCTCTCTTCATACTTATGTTCATACTCATACCACTCAGATTCTATTTTTGGAATATCAGGCATCATATTCCAATCAATGAGAGTGTTGAACTTCGCCTTTTTGTGTAGAAATTTCGCAGCAGACATGATGGCATCTTCCATCTTTGTTAAATCTACAGAACTTTCATCATAACTCTCAACATAGATAAAACTGTTTGGCATAAACTGTGGAATGCCAATCGCTCCGGCATAAGAACTCGGAAGATTACACTCTTCAGGTTCTACCCCTTTTTTGTAACAGTGAGTGATGATAGAAGCCATATTTGTCTTTCCCATCTTGAGAATCCACTTCTCTCTTGCTGTCTTTGGATCTGTTCTGACTACCATAGTGTTAAAGACTATAAAGGCGTCATGAGTTGGACTAACTCTTCCTAGTTGCGTCTCTTTTAGTAAAATAGCAGAAATTATCTCACGATTTACACCATACTTTTTTTCAGCCTTGTCGTAAACCTCTTTGTAATCTTTTAGATTTTGAACTATCTTTGGTACTTGTTTAACAAGATTGTTGTTAGCCTTTTTCTCACTCTTTCTATGTTTTTTTATATTACGTGGCTGCAGGTATTTCCAGCTTACTTCATCAAACTTTTGAGTCTTAAAGTAAGAGAGCAGAAATCTGTTAGCATAGTTATAGCTTACACCCTTTTTGACAACTTTTTTACAGATATCGATATAGTTTTTATTTTGAAATTCGCAGTTTGTATATTTTGCCGAGAGTAAGCCTGTTAGAGCTATAAGTAGAAGTAGTTTTTTCATAGTTGTTTGTTTATCTCTTTTAATCTTTGAGGTGTGCCTATGTCGTGCCAGATGCCACTAAACAGCTCACCGCTTATATTTCTGTTTTTTATCTCTGCTCTTAGCAGAGGCGCTAAGGCTGATTTTTCAAGATCTAAATCTTTAAAAAGTTTAGGATTATAATAACCTATACCTGAAAATGTATATTGAATATCATCTTGATTTAAAACGCAAGCATTATTTAATCCAAAATCGCCATTTGGATTATGCTTTGGGTTAGAGACTAAAATAAGGTGCGCTAAGTTACTACCTAGTTTAAAGTCTGTATCAAAGGTATAGTCACAAAAAACATCTCCATTCACGACCAAAAAGGGCTCATTTCCTAAACGTGGTAGTGCTTTAACAATGCCACCGGCACTCTCCAATGCACCTGACTCCTGCTCGTCTGAGTAGATAATCTTTACTCCCCATGCTGATCCATCACCAAGTGTTTGGGGTATTTTATAGCCCAGGTGAGCGATATTTATTACTATCTCTTTAAAACCAGACTCTGCAAGTTTTTCAATGTGCCAAACAATCAGTGGTTTGTCATGAACTTCTAAAAGCGGTTTTGGCAGAATATCTGTAAGAGGTCGCATTCTCTCACCGCGACCAGCTGCTAAGATCATTGCTTTCATCAGGTCTGAATCTCTTGTAAAAATTTTGCAAGCTCTTTAGTCTCATCATATCTTGAGGCAGTCTCTATTGTATATTTGAGTGTGAGCGGAATATCTTTTAAGTATCCATCTTTTCCGTCACGAAGGTGCAGGCGTGAGAAGATACCAAGAACTTTTATATGGCGTTGAAGACCCATGAAGTCAAACCATTTTATGAACTCTGCATCATCTGAGTTCAGACTTTTTTTATCACGAAACTCTAAAGCAAGTCCCTCAATATCCTCACGTGGGTACTCTACATAGCAATCTTTTAAAAGTGAAACTAAATCATAAGTAATCGCTCCACTCATTGCATCTTGATAATCTATAATACCTATCTCATTTTTTGGTGTAAGCATAATGTTGCGTGCGTGATAGTCCCTATGAACAAATACATCTTGTGGCTGAGAGAGAACTACATTAGAGATGCTGTTTAGGGAGCTCTTTAGCATCTTGTTTTGCTCTTTATTTAAAGCGATACCCAGCTTTTTTTCTAAGTACCACTCTTTCATCAAATCCATTTCAAAATGTAAAAACCCTTTGTCATAAAGCGGAAGATTTTGAGTATCTGCATTTTGCATTTTGATGATTTCATCTATTGCATCTCTGTAGAGCTCTTTGAAGTTTTTATCATCTAAAACATTGAGATAGTGAGTCTTCCCAAAGTCTTCTATAATCAAAAATCCATCATCAAGTTTTTTTTCTAAAATATGCGGAGCTCTGACACCTGCGCTAAGAAGTCTTGAGGTTACATCTATAAAAGGAGCAAGTGACTCTTTCTCTAGAGATGAGTCCATGAGTAAAACAGTTTTATCCTCACGTGAGAGTCTGTAGTAAGCTCTAAAACTTGCATCCGCAGAGGCCACTTCTATTTTATAATCTCTATAAGGAGTATGCTGTAGCCACTCTTTAATTCTTTTCATAAATCCCGCCTAAAATCGAATCTTTTTTTGCCCCGGTTACGGAGCTGAGCTTTACCTCTTCGTTGTGAACTCTTCTATAAGCTAACCACGCAAAGGCCATCGCCTCCATAAACTCACTACTAACTCCGAACTTATCACTCGGCATTACTTTTATCTCACAAAGTTCATTTATTCTCTGCATTAAAAAGCTGTTTTTTACCCCACCGCCACAGACTATAAGAAGTTCTGCATCGCTGTTTGTCACATCATTTGCGATAGTTTGAGCAGTAAGTTCAAGCAGAGTTCTCTGTATATCTTCATATTTGATAGAGTTAAATATAGGGAGGTGATTCGCAAACCATGTCTCATTAAAATACTCACGTCCCGTGCTTTTAGGAGGAAACTTAAGGAAGTATTCATCATGAATCATTGCGTTTAACAAGTCTCGATTTACTTCTCCGCTTCTTGCAAACTCTCCATCTTTATCGTAAGAGCTACCTTTGCATTTTTGAATCCACATATCTAAAAGAACATTGCCGCATCCAGTATCCCAGCCTTGTAAATTCTCTCCAAGAAGCGTTATATTCGCCATGCCACCAATATTTAAAACTGCTACCTTTTCTTCAAAACCGGAAAAGAGTTCTTGATGAAACGCAGGTGCAAAAGGAGCACCTTGCCCGCCATTTGCCACATCCATACTTCTAAAATCAGCCACGACTTTTATACCTGTGTTTGCAACAACCGTACTCGCATCTCCGAGCTGCATTGAGAAAGGAAACTCACTCTGTGTCTCATGCCAAAGAGTTTGACCATGCAGACCAATAGCAGTGATATTTTCAGTTTTGATCTCTTTCTCACGTATAAACCTCTTTACAGCGTGAGCAAATGCAAGTCCCAGTCTTTTATCGATAGTCCCAACTTGTTGAAGTGTAGTCGTTCCGGCAATAATTTCTAAAATCTCTCCTTTTAACTCTCCATCAAAAGGGTACTCTTGGGCACTTATAAGTCTGCAGTGAGCAGAGTCTATTTCACAAAGAGCTACATCGATACCATCAAGGCTGGTACCGCTCATAACACCGATATATAACTCACTCATTCTCTACTCCTGAAGTTTTTCCTAACTGCATAATTCCAAAAGCAACAATCGTCCCAATCACCATCTGCCATGAAAAGCCGATAGTGATTCCAAACATATATGGCTGAAGTGCCAAAACAGTTACAAATCCGCCAACAAGTGCAAAAGGAACTACTTCTGAACTGCCGCGTGAGGTGAAGATAGCTGAGAAATAGACACCAAGAAGTCCTGTATATGCAAAAGCCATGACACCAAGTGCAAAACTTATTAGAGAGAGGTCACTGTATCTCTGCCAAAAGTAGCTAATCATCGCCATAGCAGAGAGAACTACTGCAAAAAATAGGACTGCGTTTCTTGAAGCCTTTACAAAGTGAAGTTCATCTGCATCACTTCGTTTGAGTTTCCATGGTTTGTAAATATCCTCAACTGCAACTGAAGCCATCGCTCCCAAAACAGAGTTTGTGCTAGAGAGTGCTGCGGCAATCGCTCCGACAGTTACAAGTCCCCTAAGACCCTCTGGCATCTCATTTAGAATGTAGTACATGAAGATAGTGATTCTCTCACCCTCGAAGTTTTGCACAACTGTACTCTCTTGATAAAAAAGAAAGAGAAGAACACCTATGGATAAAAAGAGTAAAACAACAGGAATCGTAAGTAAAATCGAGACTATCAGAGATTTGGCTG
>JBDLHW010000039.1:0-12287 GCA_039715155.1 Campylobacterota bacterium
CTAAAATTCTTTTGCCTTCAAAACTATCTTCTACAAACTTATCCTCATCTTCTTTTATCGTTTCAACTTTACTTACTTCAAGTTCAAAACTAAACTTACTACCTTTATCCACTTCGCTCTCTATTTTTAATTCAGAACCTAAAAGTCTCAAAAGATTTGCCACTATTGAAAGACCAAGCCCCGTACCCCCATATTTTCTTGTAACAGAGCTGTCAGCTTGCATAAACGGTTCAGTAATAGTCTCAACATCCTCTTTTGGTATACCAATACCTTCATCTATAATTTCAAAACACATTAATGACTTGTCATCATTAAAATTGATTTTTAACTCTACCCTGTTTCCCTCTGTTGTAAACTTTATTGCGTTTGAAATCAAATTTGATAGTATCTGCTTAATTCTGACAATATCACTCTTGACAAACTCAGGTAACTCATTAGAGATCGAATTAATAAAGATTACACCCTTTTCAATAGAGTTCTGTTCAAACAGGGAGTACACAGAATTAAATTCAGTTTTTGGACTGAACTCAATCATTTCGAGTGTTAATTTCTCCGATTCTATCTTCGTTAAGTCCAATATATCATTGATGACCTTTGTTAAAACTACTGAAGATTTATCGATAATATCCAGGTACTCCCTCTTTTTAGTATCTTCTTCTTTTTCCTTTAAAATATGAACAAAACCTAATATAGCATTCAGTGGTGTCCTTATTTCATGTGACATTACAGACAAAAATTCAGACTTTGCTCTATTAGCAATATTTGCCTCTTCTACTTTTTCTTCAAGCTGTATGATTAGATTTTTATTTTCATAAGCCAATAACATATTATTTATAACACTTTTAGAAATTTTTCTGACCGTAAGTATTAGTATTACCACCCATAGAGTCATAGATACTGAAACTATTTTAGTAGCTGTAGAGTCACCAATATAAAACACATATATAAAAGGTGTCATAGTAAAAAACAGATACATATAAAACATCTCTTTTTCTGATGCTAAACTAATTGTAGAGCCTGCCGTCAACCCTGCCACAAGAAGTAAAAGAACTAACTGATATTCCAGATCTGCAGGTAAAATATAAAAAGCCCCCATTCCCCAAACCATGGCATTTAGTACGGCTAAAACAAAAAATAAGATATAGTACATCAAATAATTATTCGATGTTATTATACTTTTCTTGTATGTTTTTAATAAAAACAGCCTCATCAATACTAAGACTATATTCAAGATAAACCAAGTAGTTAAATTTTTGCTATCAACGATACCATTAAATGTAAAATATATAATTGTAGATAATCCAAAAATCCCTATCAATCCACCTAATAAGTTCTCATAGATATAATCTAACTTTTTTAATTTTATTTCAAATCTATTTAAATCTTCCATTCTACCACTTCATAATATTTTCTTTATATAATATCAAAGTAGTTTTTGTTCTTTACTTAAGTTAGTTAATTTGCTATTTTTAAGTATAGTTTCTGTATAATCCCGAGTTCCTTTCTCTTTGTATTGTTAATTGATAACAATATATTCAATCCGAAAGGGAAACAAACGCCGTAAGGCAAATACCAAGAGGAGATCATACTATATGAGAAACTACGAAAACTTAGTAATCGTAAAACCTACATTTACAGCAGAAGAAATTCAAGCAAGTGTTAAAGCTATCGAGGAAGTAATTACTTCAAACGGTGGTGAAATCGCTGCAACAAACGCAATGGGAATGAGAAAATTAGCTTACCCAATTGATAAAAACGAACGTGGTTATTACCATGTAATCTATTATACAATCGCTCCAGCTGCAATCGCTGAGATTGAAAGACGTTTCCGTATCAACGAAGATTTACTTCGTTTTGTAACTATTAAATACGATACAAATCGTGAAGTTACTGCGTTTAACGCTCTTGTTGAAAAAGCTAAAAAAGCAGCAGAGGCTCCAGCTAAAGAGGAAACTCCAGCGCCAGAAGCTCCTAAAGCAGAAGAAGCACCAGCAACTGAAGCTCCGGCTACTGAAGCAGCAGCTGAGTAATAGTCTTAGACTAAACAATTAAGGAAAACTCATGTTCAATAAAATAATTTTAGTTGGAAACTTAACACGTGATATCGAACTTAGATACTCTCAAGGCGGTATGGGAATTGCAAAAACTGCAATCGCTACTAGCCGTAAGTTCACTAGTAATGGTGAGAAGAAAGAGGAAGTATGTTTTGTAGATATCACATTCTTCGGAAGAAGTGCTGAAGTTGCTAACCAATACCTTCGTAAAGGGAGTAAAATCCTAGTTGAAGGAAGATTAAACTTTGAGCAATGGGTAGACCAAAATGGACAGAAAAGATCTAAACACTCTGTAACGGTAGAGACTATGCAAATGCTAGACTCTAAGGGAGACAACCAAAGTGGCGGATATAACGCTCCTTCAAATGCTCCAGCTCCAAGCCAAGATAACTACTCAGCTCCTCAGCAGGGACAGCAGCCCAGTTATCAACAGCCAGAGCAAAAGCCTCAACAGAGCTATCAACAGCCACAGCAGAGCTATAACAAGCCAGCAGCTGCACAGAGTCGTGAGATGCCAAGTAGCAACTCGGTTCCTGTGATTGATATAGATGAAGATGAAATTCCGTTTTAGAAAATAGATAAACAAAAGGTAATAACATGTCAGAAAAAAGAAAATATAAAAAAAGATATTGTAAGTACTGTGAAGCAAAAGTTGACTTCATGGATTATAAAGATGCAGGAGCTTTACGTTTCTCTCTTTCAGAAAGATATAAAATCATGCCACGTCGTTTAACAGGTAACTGTAAACGTCACCAAGACATGATCTCTATCGTTATTAAAAGAGCTCGTGCTGCAGCATTAGTTCCTTACACAGTAACAAGAAAAGCAGTTGTAACTGCACCATTCGAAAACCTAAAATAGGTTTTCACTCCCCTTAACCGGGGAACTATACAAATCTATAAACTTTAAATATCCCCTAATTCAATACTAAAACAAGCACCACCATCCTTATTTACTACACTTAGCCTACCATTATGATGTTCTTCAATGATTACCTTAGACATATACAAACCTAATCCTGTTCCATTTTTTTCACTTTTTGTTGAGTAGTAAGGATCAAAGATTTTTTCAATAACATCTTCCGGCACTCCTCCTCCATTATCACAGATGGAAATAGATTTATTCCCAGTTTTTATGATAATTTTAGGGTTACTTGTCTCTTTTTCTTTGAAGTTATCTTGAGCATTTTTCAAAATATTTAAAATAACTTGCATCACTTCGCTGTCATACACCTCAACTCTATCAGAAACACTGTACTGCTCTATAATCTCTATATTATCTCCTTCAAGGGATGCATTTGTAACATTTAGTACTCTTTTTAGCAGCTCATCTAATTTAACCTCTACCGATTGTTCATTCGGCTTATAGAAATCTCTAAACTCATCTATGGTAATCGTTAAGTTTTGTACATAGTTGTCAATCTTTTTAAGTCTATCTGTTAAATATTTACCATCCTTTAAATCCAAGTCAAGCTCTTTTAACTCTATCTTCATCTGTAAATTTGCAGCTACCGTAGCTATAGAACCTAATGGTTGTCTCCATTGATGAGCTATCATACTTATCATCTCTCCCATCTGAGCCAAACGAGACTGTTGTAGTAACTGTTGCATATGAAGTTCCTTATCTTTCTTCAGTTGAACCTCTGAGCTAATATCACTATGAGTACCACTGAGTCGAGTTGCTCTATTTGAACTATCTCTATCGACAACAGCCCCGGAACCTTGAATCCAGACATAGTGTCCATCTTTATGTCTCATACGAAACTCTACACGGTAGGGGATATCCTTCTTGATTGAATCCATAATAACAGGCATAATAAGCTTTGCATCATCTGGATGGACTCTATTGCTCCAGTCACTCTCAGTGTTCGTTATATCATCCCTATCCAGACCTAGCATCTCCAGCCAACGATCATTTACAATGTGTTCTTTTGTTTGTGGGTACCAATCCCAGTAACCAAGGTTGGAACCTTTAATCACATTATTAAGTAGTTGAATACTCTTCTTGATCTCTTGTGTTTTTTTCTTAACATCTTCTTCCAAGTTCTGTTTATACTCTATTTCTTTATACAGTAGGAGCAGAGAGACTCCAATTACCAGTACAGTGATTAAAAATATAATTTTTGAATAACTGCTATTTTTAGCAAGGATCATATTATCACCACGGTGGGTCAACACTGCTGTAACTTTATTTGTAATTGGATTTTTTAGAGGAATAAAGGTAATGACCTCTTCAATGTCCATAAAGAGTTTTGAGAAAGGAACTCCTTTTTGTATACTCTTGTATATATCCGTAATCTGCTCTTTAGTTCTTTTTTTTGTTGATAAATCTATCCCGGTATACTCAAGAATAGATTTTTGGCAGTAAAACTGTGTTAGTGGGCTTTGAACATAATTCGACTGCTCATCCTTAAAGACTTTTGACTCTACTACTCTCTTATCAATATGAAAATTACTCATAACTTTATAGTGTTTGACTATATCTTTAATAAACGATAGTGCACTGAATGATATCTCAACACTTCCTATATGTTCGTCTCCATCAAACATTGGATATACAAACCTGAACCCATTGAATACTTTACCCTCTTCAAAACCATCTATAGGTTTTAGGTGCTCATTGACATACTTTACAGTTAGTCTATCTTTAGAGAGATTGTCACCATATCTTGAAGGTCTATGCATCCTTAAAAAACTGTCATTGTTTGGTAAGTGAAAATGAACCTGTCTAATACTAAAAGCTCTTAGTTTTTCATAGTTTTTTAAAAGCCTCTCCTGTAATAAATCCCGCTCTCTATTTTTAAACAAATTAATAATTTCCGGCTGCTCTATCTGTGTTTTATAGAGTATATCTGCCATATCCTTATGCTTGTTATATATAACCTTATAGTCTAGGTATATCGCCTCAGTTTTTTTTGCTAAATACTCTTTCTCAGTTTCACTCTTATAATAATCCACTAAAAGATACGCTATAGATACTAAAAATAAAAACACAGCCATAAAGTATAATTTTTTCATAAACAACCCATATTAAAATATTATTTTCTGTAGATAAAGTAGATTGTAACAAATCGGCGTGTCAGTGAAGTGTCATTCTATATATAAACTAGGAATATTTTTTGCTACATAAAAGATAAAAAAGTACTCTAATGAAACAAATTATATTATTAACTCTCTTTCTACTCTCAACTCTGTACTCTAAGACATCCGACTACTCTGTAATTATTGATAAACAATTTAACGACGCTCTTTTTGACATTACAGAGGATTACGACAGAACTCTCAGTGCTGTTGGTTTCTCTAAAGAGTTTAAACAAGATAGACAAAAAAGTAAGACTTATACAAACGCATTTGATTATCTATCAAGTGTTTCGAACAAACATGGTTCACAGATTCATCTTCTAAAGTTAAATAACAAAGCAGAAATAGTTCTCTCAAAAGCCACCAAACTCTCAAGGTTTTCAGAGGCTGTTGCCCTAGCAAAAACTCCGACTAATGGATATTATATAGGTGGATACACCTTAGATGGTGACTTACTGATACTCAAGGTGGATTCAGCAGGAAATATAATTTTCAACAAGACTTTTGGCACAAAAAATTATGACAGGATGAATAATCTAGTTCTAATGAGTGACGGTGGTGTGTTAGCGGTCGGTTCTTCTGTAACCTCACGTTCAGCTCATGACAGTATGTTTGAGACCGGTCTTGGTCAAAATGATATATACATAACAAGATTCTCGAAAAACGGTACTAAACTTTGGAGTAAAAAGTATGGCACTAAACATGATGATAGAGGGATAGATGCAGCAGAAGCAAGGGATGGCTCCATCGTTGTAGTGAGTACCACCTCTTACGATAAAAATAAAAATGTAACTCTTATGCGCATAACTGAAAATGGTAATAAAATGTGGTTGAAACATTATAAGAGTGAAAACCTCACCACGCCTCGTAAGATAATCAGACTACGTGATAATAACTTTGTTGTAGCACTGAGTGAATATAACAATATGCAAAAAGAGCAGATTAGACTTATCAAGTTTGACCTCTACAAAAATGTTCTTATAGATAAAAAAATATTTACAACTTATCCAAGCAGACTCAATGATATTAAAGAGTTCTCAGATGGTAGCTTTATCGGTGTTGGATATGTGAAAGACACATATAATACGGATGGACTTGTGATGATTTTAGATTCACACCTTAGTATGAGAAACCAAGAGCATTACGGAAAAGATCAGTATGACCTCTTTAACGCAGTTACTATACTTCATAACTCACAAGCAGCAGCAGCTGGATTACACACGAATGAGAACTCACAAGAGACAAACATGTGGGTAGCTAAGTTTAACCGTGATGGCTCACTCGCTCAAACCTCAACAAATGTTGCAAACTTTCATAAAAAACTGGGCACTATGTTTGAAAAAGAGATTGAGGGCAAAAAGGTGAAAGTAAAAGAAGACTTGAGCATAGAGTTTATAGACAAGGCACTCTATTTTGAAGTCGCTAAATATGAACTAACAAAAGAACAAAAAGAGTTTTTAGATGATTTTTCAAAAAAACTAGTACCTTTTCTAAAAGCAAATGTAGATAAGATCAGCGCCTTAGAGATTAACGGACACACTTCAAGTGAGTGGGGAACTCAAAACTTTGCAAATGGTTACATCAAAAATGAAAAACTCTCAATGAACCGCTCTTTTTCAACTCTTAGTTATATATTTTTAAATCAGAGTAAACCTACACAGATACAACTATCAAAAATATTAAGAGGCAGTGGTTTTAGTTACTCTAAAAAAGTGATGCTCAATGATAAAGAGGATAGAGAAAAGTCTAGAAGGGTTACCTTTAAAATAGTACTTAAATAGATAGACTCAAGAGAGTCTTAAATCTACTTAGAGTGGATTAACCACAAGATGGAACATCGCCATCAGAAGCATATTTCCAAACGAAATCATATAGATTTGTTACATCTTTATCTTTCATTTTATTGAATCTTTTCTCGCCATGAGGACAGAGTTTAAGCCATTCAGCTTTCAAGTTACCGGCATCTTTAATCTTAGCCCATGAAGCACGATCATGCTTAGTTGCAAAAACTGCACCATCTTTCAGACCATCTTTTTTACAATTTTTTAATTTTTTCAGATAATATTTCTGACCTTTTTTAGCATCAGCCATCGCAGATGTACTAAACACAGAACCAGCAACAAGTGCCGCTAAGAGTAATGAAGTTGTTTTTGTCATATTATTCCTTTTTTATGTAGGCAACTAAAATAACACTATATTATATTTATTGCCGGCTATCTGTTTTTGTGATAAAACTAAAATAGTCTACAATGTAATTTATAAATTATAGATTAATCTTATATTACAGTATAAAAAAATATTATGTCTGAGTTACAAAAACTCTCTTACTCGAAGTTACTGGCTCTAAAACTTAGGCGTGTTTTGTCCTGTTTTAGCTTCTTATATAGCTTAAATTTGGCCTTTTGGAGAGCTTCATCATCAAAGGACAAATCACTTTTAATCTCTGATGTTTCTACACCTGCCGTATCCATAGCAAAAAGTTTTAACTCTTTTTTTGTAAGCTTTGCTTTTAAAACAGCATACAAATCTTTGTCGTCTTCTATTAAATCTTCACTCTGTAATACACAAAACTCACTTATTTTTTGTCTGAAACTGTTATCATTGTGATACTGTCTCCATACTGTACTTTCCAGCATACTATTCCTTATATCTTTTCTAATATCTGAGTCAAATCTTTCTCTTTAATGATTACATTTGCCTCTTTTTCTAAAATTTCTCTCGCACAAAACGCAACTCTGGTTCCTGCGTGAGCAAACATACTTAAATCATTTGCCCCATCTCCACATACCAGTGTCTCTTCTTCAGTTACACCAAGTATATTTTGCAGGCGCACCAGCATATCACCTTTAGAGAAATTAAACATCATATCTCCACCCACAAGACCTGTGAGCTTTCCATCTTTATAACGCAGTGCATTTGAGAAGTCTGCATCATACCCAAGGATATCTTTTGCATAAGAAGTTGCAGTTCTAAAGCCACCGCTAAAACATACAACTGTCATACCACGCTTTTTAAGTTCTGCTATTGTCTCTACAGCACCTGGCATATAGGGAAGGTTTTGACTAATCTTCTCAACTACACTAAAATCAAGTCCTTTTAAAAGCCCTACTCTACTTTGCAGTGACTCAAAAAAATCGAGTCTTCCACTCATAGCCTCTTCAGTTATACGAGCAACCTCTTCACCAATTCCCAACTCATCAGCAAAGAAATCTATCGTTTCTCCATCCATTAAAGTAGAATCAAAATCAAATACCGCTAATTTCAACATATATTATTTCTCTCTTTGTTATAATGTCGCAATTATAGCGAAATAGGACTTTTTTTGTTTGATACACTCATAGATAAACTACAAAACGGTACATATATAACTCTGGAGACTACACCTGGGCACTCAGCTCAGTTTTCTCCCACTATTGACAAGATAGAGGAGTTGGGACTGCATAATCTAGTAGATGCATTTTCAACTACAGACAACCCTCTGGCAAAACTAAAGTACAATGCCCTATTCGCTGCAAAAATGCTACAAGATAGATTTAACAAGCCTGTTATTGCTACCATGAGTATGAGAGATAGAAATAAGATAGCACTTCAGTCTGATTTACTAGGTGCAAATGAGATAGATATCAGAGCTATATTAGCGCTTACTGGTGACCCGGCAACTATATCTGACCAGCCTCACGCAAAGGGTGTCTTTGAAGGTGACAGTTCACTTCTGCTAGATATCATCTCTGCATTTAACTCTGGAATGAACTACGCAGGGAAGCCTTTTGCACATAAACCTGAGCACATTCACCCATTTGCAGTTGTAAACTCTTATGCAAAAAATCCTAAAACACTCCAAAAAAAGATGCAGAAAAAAATCAAACATGGGGCTATCGGAATAATAACTCAGCCAGTCTATGACGCAGAAAACGCAAAACTACTGCTTGATTTAAATGCAGCCGCAAACAAAGAGTGTTGTAACGATAGCAGAGATACAGAGTTAATACTTGGAATTTTTCCTATCACTAAATTAAGAACAGCCCAGTTCTTATCTGCTCACGTTCCAGGTATAAATGTTCCAGACAGTTGGATAGAAGCCCTCAGAGTTGCTAATGCCAAGGGAGAAGAAGAGGAGTACAAAGTTGGTTATGAACTTAGCAAGAATCTATTTGACTCCCTTAAAGAGTACCATCCAAAGATTCACCTCATGACAGCAAATCAATTTCAACTTGCACAAGAGATATTAATATAAGATAAACTAATATTCTATATAATATTCCGCTAACACTCAGCTAACATTTATACTCTATACTATTATCAACTTATTAAAAAGGAATATAAATGAATAAGAAAACTTCAACTATTAAACGTAGAAACTTTATGAAAATATTGGGTATTGGAGCTGTTGCCACAGCATCATCAGCATTTGCAGCTGGAGGTTCTGGTGGCGGTGGTCAGGTATCCGAACTTACTGAAGAGCAAAAAGATACACTTTTTTACATCTTTCAAGAAGAAAAAGTAGCGAGAGATGTCTATATTACCTTAGGTAAGCTCTATCCAAATGAATCTACCTTTGCGAATATCCAACTCTCTGAACAGACACATATCTTATCTGCTCAGGACCTTTGTATCCGTTATGGTATGGATACATCTATGGTAAACCTTTCTCTTGAAGATGAATATGTAGGTCTATTTGAACTTGACTCTATGCAAAAACTATATGATTCATGTGTGGAACTTGGATCAGAAGGCTTATTACCGGCTCTAAGAGTAGGAGAAGAAATAGAGCTAACTGATATTGCTGACTTGGAACATGCATCAGAAGGAATGCCAAGAGATGTCGTTAATGTATATGCTAACTTAAAAGATGGTAGTTTAAGTCACCTTGATGCTTTTAGAAGATCTATTGAAAGTGTTCTGACTTATTAGAGCATTCAGATGTCAGAAATAAACATAAAAGAGGGGCTTTCGGAGTCTCTCAAACTCTATTACAACTCTCTAGAGAGCGGAGATATAGGATCTCTTAAAACTCTTATGACTGAGGAGTCCTATATGATTACTCTGGATAGTTTAGGATTTAAACGTGCCTTTAAAGATTCGCACTTTAAAGCACTCCTAGAGGATATAGGTGAAAATAAATCTTCGTTAATAAAAATCGAAGAGGTTATTTCAGAAGAGTTGAGAAATCAAGCAAAAAAGCATAACATAGATGTGGTGAATACAGAGGAAAACGGAGCTGAGCGTTTTACACTTCACTACCTTGAAGACAAACAACCAAAAAAGATGTATTTTTCATCAGCATCAGGCGAATGGAAAATAGACTACATGGCAGGTCGAAAAGTCAACTAATCTAGATTATATAAAACAGCTACAAGTTATAAATATATGACTTGTAGTATCCTCAAAATCTTCCATATTTCGCTATAATCACACTAATTATTTACACTGTATTTATTAGGAAAACTATGATTGATTTAAAACTACTGCAAAAAGATTTTGATGGAGTTAGTGCAAAGCTTGCTCGAAAAGGTGTAGATGCATCTTTAATGGAAGAACTAAAGAGTAAAAATGAAGAGCTAAAAGTTGCTAAAGTAGCTTACGAGACACTACAAGCTGCACAAAATGCAATGAGTAAAGAGTTCGGTGTATACAAGCGCGAAGGCAAAGATATAGCTGAACTAAAAGCTCGTGTTGATGAAAACAAAATCAAAGTAGCAGATGCTGTTGAGATACAGCGTCAAAAACAAGAAGCACTGGAAAAAATGGCAATGGCTATTCCTAACATGCCTGATGATAGTGTTCCAGACGGTGAAGATGAGGATGATAATATAGAGCTGAAAAAAGTTCTTACTCCTCGTGAGTTTACATTTACTCCAAAAGAGCATTGGGAACTAGCTGAACAAAATGGCTGGATAGACTTTGAGCGTGGTGTAAAGCTTGCTACCTCACGTTTTTCTGTTTCATTTGGAATGGGAGCTAGGCTCGAACGTGCTCTTATAAACTTTATGCTTGATTTTAACCGTGAACGTGGCTTTGATGAAGTAAGTGTACCCGCACTCGTTAACAGAACTGCTTTAGAGGGAACAGGACAGCTTCCAAAGTTTGAAGACGACCTTTATAAAATGCAGGACCAAGAACTTTTTCTCATCCCTACTGCTGAAGTTCCAGTAACTAACCTTTACCAAGATGAAATACTTACAGCTGAAGAACTTCCTAAAAAAATGACAGCCTACACTTCATGTTTTCGTAAAGAAGCAGGTGCAGCTGGACGTGATACTCGCGGTATGATAAGACAACATCAGTTTCATAAAGTTGAGTTAGTCGCGATAAGTACTCCTGAGAAAAGTGAAGCTATATTCGATGAAATGGTTTCATGTGCATCAGATATACTTACAGCTCTTGAACTTCCACACAGAATTGTTAATCTTTGTACAGGAGATTTAGGCTTTAGTGCTGCTTATACAACAGATATTGAGGTGTGGTTACCAGGCCAAAACACTTACCGTGAAATCTCTTCTATCTCAAACACAAGAGAATTCCAAGCAAGACGTGCAAAAATCCGTTATAAAGATGGAAAGAAAAATGTAATGGTAAATACGCTAAATGGTAGCTCTCTCGCTGTTGGAAGAACTTTGGTGGCTATCATGGAAAACAATCAAAATGAGGATGGTTCTATAAATATCCCGGAGGTTTTAAAACCTTATTTAGGAATGTAGTTTCCTCTTTTTAGCATGAATAGGCAAACTCAACTGCCTATATGCTGCCATTTCTCAGCAGCAATTTTTATGCATATCTACAATGTGCTATTAAACATCCCAATAATATAGCTTTTATCAAAGACCAGTAAGTAGTTTTATAAAAGGAAATTTTATCTGCTCCTTTAAACTACTAAATTATTAGATTTGATGTATTTTCATTTTGAGGAATGAAGACAGAGAGAAAAGACACTATCGAGGCTATATTGTTATGTAGTACACAAGTAATTTATTTTCATGTGGCAACATTCTTACTTTGTAATACACCAACTAATTGAGTAAGATTGTTAGGTGAATCGATTTGTTCTAAAAGGTACAGAGACTGTGAAAGAACTCCAAAGCCATTTATAACAACTAATCAGCTAAAATAGATATATTATATATCAACGAAAAAGGCTTAACTATGCCGAATTACA
>JBDLHW010000004.1:0-24055 GCA_039715155.1 Campylobacterota bacterium
TGGTAGCATAACATACACATTAGAAGTCAATGCGCATATAGTATCCTTAATAAATGATATATCAGAATATATAGAAGTTATATATCTTGAGGGAAACCATGATTTTAATCTGCAAAATGTCTTTCCAAAAGCTAAAGTCTTTACAATACAGAATCAACCAATAATATGCAGATATGAAGATAAAACACTCTGTTTAGCTCATGGTGACTTCACGGGAGATTTCTTTTATAAAGTTTATACATCTTTAATACGTAACCCTTCTATCTTGAAGCTGTTAAACTCTTTTGATAATATGATAGACCACTATATACTCAAAAAGTTAGATAACTATTTAAGTAAAAAAGATGACTGCAAAGAGTTTACTGGCTTTGAGGAGTATATGAACAAACGTCTTGATAATAGAGTGACTTGTGACTACTTTATAGAGGGTCATTATCATCAAAACAGGTCTATAAAATTTGAAAATTTCAGATATATAAACTTGGGTGCTTTTGCTTGCAATCAAAGATACTTTATAGTAAAATCCTTACAAGACAAAGAACTATTAGAAGAAAATATTTTCTCTAAGGAGATATAGATATGGATGATAATTCACTCAAAGTTGGTTCCAATGAGATGGAACTTGTTGACTTTCGAATACTCAATCAGCAAGAAGATGAAGTATATGAAGGCATCTATGGAATAAACGTTTCAAAAGTACGTGAGATTATTCGTGTGCCATTTTTAACTGAACTGCCTGGTACGCCAGAGTTTATCGAAGGTATCTTTGATTTAAGAGAGGTTGTGATTCCTGTTGTAAACCTGGCAAAATGGATGGGCATTAAAGAACCAGAAGGTTTAGAAAACAGCTCTAGAGTCATAATTACAGAGTTTAATAATGTTCTGATTGGCTTTATAGTTCATGAAGCAAAACGAATCCGAAGAATTAACTGGGGTGATATAGAACCGGCAACATTTATGAGTAATTCAAGTACAGTGGATGGTAATAAAATCACTGGTGTTACAAAGATAGAGGGAGATAATGTTCTTCTTATACTCGACTTAGAGAGTGTTGTTCAAGACTTAGGTCTCTACTCACCAGATGTAGATAATATCCCGCATGAGTTAGAGACATTCTCTGGTTTAGCAATGGTTCTTGATGATAGTTCAACTGCAAGAAAGATTGTTAAAGATGCACTTGTTAAGATGGGCTTCCAAGTTGTTGAAGCTACGGATGGCCAAGACGGTTTAGAGAAACTAGATGATCTTTACGGTACATATGGGGAAAATATCTCTCAACATCTCAAGTTGATTGTTTCTGATGTTGAAATGCCTAGAATGGATGGTTTTCATTTTGCAGCGAATGTTAAAGAGGATGGAAGGTTTGGAAATGTTCCGATTGTTTTTAACTCATCTATAAGTGATCACTTTAGTGAGGGAAGAGGTAAAGAGGCTGGTGGAGAAGCTTACTTAGTTAAGTTTGAAGCAAGTTCATTTTATGATGAAGTAGCACGTGTTGTTCGTGCTCATATGAAGTAGGAGTAGAGATATGGATGAATTTCAGGAAATACTACAGGATTTTTTAGTTGAATCTTTTGAATTGGTTGAAAAACTAGATGAAGACCTGGTTGAACTGGAGAGCACACCAGAAGACTTAGATCTCTTAAATGGAATATTTCGTGTTGCACATACAATAAAGGGTGCTTCATCATTTTTGAACTTTGATGTTTTAACACACTTAACGCATCATATGGAAGATGTCTTAAATAAAGCAAGACACGGTGAGCTTATCATTACTCCAGATATTATGGATGTGATTTTAGAGTCTATCGACCTTATGAAAGCACTTCTAAATACTATACGTGATACTAGTGCGGATGCCGGAATTGATGTTTCGGGCTGTGTATCAAGACTTGATAAAGTAGCGGGTGGTTCAGGAGAGATTGAAAGTCCAGTCTCAGATACTCCTGTAGCTGAACCAGAGACGATAGTGGAAGAAGCTCCGGCTGCTGAAGATGATTTAGATTATGACAATATGAGCCCAGATGATTTAGAAGCTGAAATAGAGAAGCTTTTAAATCAAAGACAAGAAGAGGACAAGGCTAAGCGTGCAGCTAAAATTGAAGCAGGAGAGAGTGTTCCAGAGGCTCCACCTGCTCCTGATGAAGAGCCTGCAGAAGCTAAGGAAGAGGCTGCTCCACCGCCACCGCCACCGGTAAAGTCTGAAGCAGATTCAAACAATGATGCAAAAGCAGCAGCTCCTGCTAAAAGAGCTCCTGCGGCAGTTGAACAGACAATTCGTGTTGATGTTAAAAGACTTGACCACTTGATGAATCTAATCGGTGAGCTTGTTCTTGCTAAGAACAGACTTATTAAGATTAATGATGATGTTGAGGAACGTTATGAGGGTGAAGAGTTCCTAGAGGAGTTAAATCAAGTTGTATCTATTGTTTCACTTGTAACTACTGACCTTCAAATTGCGGTTATGAAGACAAGAATGCTTCCTATCGGTAAAGTATTTAACAAATTCCCTAGAATGATTCGTGATTTAACGAGAGAGTTGAACAAAAAAATAGAACTTGAGATAGAGGGTGAAGAGACAGAGCTTGATAAATCAATTGTTGAAGAGATTGGTGATCCATTAGTTCACATTATTAGAAACTCATGTGACCATGGTATTGAAACACCTGATGTACGTTTAGCATCCGGAAAACAAGAGACAGGAACTATTGCACTTAAAGCATTTAATGAAGGTAATCAAATCGTTATTCAGATTGATGATGACGGTAAAGGTTTGGATGCCCAGGCACTAAAAAACAAAGCATTAGAAAAAAAACTTATTAGTGAGAAAGAAGCTGATAGCATGAGTGATAAGGAAGCCTTTGGTCTTATTATGAAACCAGGTTTCTCCACTGCTGCTGCTGTAACAAATGTTTCAGGGCGTGGTGTGGGTATGGATGTTGTAAAAACAAACATAGAAAAAGTGAATGGTATTATAGATATAGAGAGTGAAGCTGGACAGGGTAGTTCTATAAAATTAAAAATTCCTCTAACTCTTGCGATTATACAGGCTCTATTAGTTGGTGTTCAAGAGGAACATTATGCCATACCATTATCATCAGTTTTAGAGACTGTAAGAATTTCAAAAGATGAGATTTATACAGTTGAGGGTCGTTCTGTTATGAGACTTCGTGATGAAGTTTTATCTCTAGTTCATATAGGTGATATATTTGAAGTTGAACGTATTTTAGATGCTAGTGAACACGCATATGTTGTTGTACTTGGTTTAGGTACGAGTAAACTTGGACTTATTGTTGATACTTTGGTTGGTCAAGAAGAGATTGTTATTAAATCTCTGGGAGACTATCTTAAAGGTATCGAAGGAATCGCTGGAGCTACTATCCGTGGTGACGGTGGTGTTACACTTATCTGTGATGTTGTAGCTCTTATGGATATGGCAAAAGGAGTTAAAGCGACTGCTATGATTGAAAATGCTGAAGGTGGAGCTTCGCATGAAAAGACAAAAGCAAGTGATTATACTATCATGATTGTTGATGATTCAAAAACTGATAGAACAATTATGAGAAAAGCACTTGAGCCATTGGGTGTATCACTTGTAGAAGCTGGTGATGGTCAAGAAGCATTAAATATTTTAAAATCTGGTGATCATAACATTGATGCTATGCTGATAGATATCGAGATGCCTAGAATGGATGGTTACTCTTTAGCAACTGAGATTAAAAAGTACAACAGATACAAAAATTTACCTCTCATCGCAGTAACATCAAGAACAGGCAAGTCTGATCGTATGCGTGGTGTTGAATCTGGAATGGTTGAGTATATAACTAAACCTTACTCTGCTGACTACTTATCTAGCGTAGTGCAAAGAAATGTTAACTTTAAATCGGAGTTCTTATAATGAGTGATAAATTAAAGCAAATTATTAACAAACAAGGCGAACAGCAAAACGCAGAGACTCTTGATCAGTCAGATGATATAGTTCAATTAGTTGGATTTGTAATTGGTGAAGAGGAGTACGCGGTACCAATTTTAGCAATTCAGGAGATTATTAAACCATTTACCTGGACTAGGTGTCCACAGGTGCCTCCTTATGTTCTTGGTGTCTTTAATCTCCGTGGTTCAGTTATTCCATTGATTGACTTACGTGTTAAGTTTGGATTGCCTACTAAAAATCATAATGATGAGACAAGATTTTTTGTACTCAAGCAGGGTGATGAAGTTGCTGGTTTTGTAATTGACAGATTAACAGCAGCAATAAGAATCAAAAGAGAGAATATCGGGCCTGCTCCTGATACTATAAATGGTGATGATACTATGATTGACGGTGTTGGTAAAGAAGAAGATAGAATTATTACAATCTTAAAAGTAGACAAATTATTAGAGAGAGATTTCTAGTCTCATATATAATGAGTAACTCTACACTTAAACTTACACAAACAGAAGAGGGTATGCTCAAGCTTGATTTCTCAGGTGAGCTTACTCTTTTTACTCTTACCTCTCATCAAGAGAGAGTGGAGTTAATTCCTTTTTCAGACAGATCAAAAGTAGAGATTAATCTAGAAAAATTAACTTACTTAGATACCGCCGGAGCTATTTTTCTAGATAATATATATAACTCATTTTCAAAAAATGGTCTTGAAGTTTCATTTATAACGCATAATCAAGATATACTGGATACTTTAGAGCTTGTAAAAAGTAAAAAAGATATGCATAAACCTATAAAGCATGAAAAAGAGATTACATCTATAGAGTCCATTGGTAAATATGCGCATAAACACTTTTTAGGCTTTTTATCTTTCATAGCATTTTTAGGTGAGTTGTTTGCTACAAAAATGCATTACCTAAAATCTTTTAAAAACTTCAGATTTAAGGAGATAGCTTTTGAGATTAATGAGAGTGGTATTAAGGCGATAGGTATTATTTCACTCACTAGTTTTTTAATAGGTCTGGTTGTCGCCTATCAGTCCGCATATCAGCTAAAAATATATGGAGCTAACATATTTATCGTTGATATGCTTGGTATCTCAATTTTAAGAGAGTTGGCACCACTCATTACCGCTATAGTTATTGCGGGTAGAAGTGGTTCTGCATTTACAGCACAAATAGGTGCAATGAAGATAACTGAAGAACTTGATGCGATGAGAACAATGGGTTTTTCACCACATAAATTTTTAGTCCTTCCTCGTATACTTGCTCTTATGATAGTAATGCCAATATTGATTTTTATATCTGATATTATGGGGATTATTGGTGGAATGGTAGTTGCAAATCTTGACTTAGGTATAAGCACTGAACTCTTTTTAGACAGGTTTAGTGAAGTGATTGCTGCAAAACATTTTTTTATAGGAATTGTAAAGGGACCATTTTTCGCATTTTTAATTGCTACTATAGGTATATATAGAGGATTGATGGTTAAAAATGATACGCAGAGTATAGGTTTTAACACTACTAAAAGTGTGGTTGAGTCCATTTTTGCTGTAATTGTATGTGATGCAATTTTCTCAATTATGTTTACGAACTTGGGGATTTAATTATGAAGCAAATTATTCAAGTAAGTAATGTTAAAACTATTTTTGGTGATAAAATAGTTCATGATGGATTAAACCTGAGTATCAATGAGAGCGAGATTTATGGCCTTTTAGGACCTAGTGGATGTGGGAAAACTACGCTCTTACGTGAGATGGTAATGCTACAAGAGTTTCATGATGGGAATATAGATGTTTTAGGTAATAGTCTGAGTGGCATAGAGCATGATGATGCACAGCGTCTACGAAAAGAGTGGGGTGTTCTGTTTCAGGCTGGAGCACTTTTTTCTTCACTTACAATAGCAGAAAATATCTCTTTGCCACTCATAGAGTATACTAACCTGTCTAAGAAGATGATAGATGAGATAGTCGCGTTTAAGATAAATATTGTTGGTTTAAATATAAACGATGCACATCTCTACCCGTCACAAATCAGTGGTGGTATGAAGAAAAAAGCTGGACTTGCACGTGCCCTTGCAATGGATCCTAAACTTCTATTTTTAGATGAGCCTACTAGTGGACTTGACCCAATCTCTGCAAGAGATTTTGACTCTTTGATATTAGAACTTCGTTCTCTTCTAGGACTCAGTATTGTAATGGTTTCACACGATTTACAATCAATTTATGATACACTAGATAGAGTAGCAATCATAGATAACAAAAAGATAGCTTATGAGGGAGCACTAGATAATATTAGTGCGTCTGATAGCCCTTTTATAAAAACATTTTTTGGAAAATATAATGAATAACAAAGTGAATTATACGTTTGTTGGATTTTTAGTACTTATCGGTGTAGCGATGATTTTGGGTTTTAGCTACTGGTTACTAAAACCTACAGTAGAGACAGAGACTACAAGGTATAATATCTATTTTGATGAGTCTGTTTTAGGTTTGAATATGGATGCACCTGTAAAATACAGAGGGATAAGTGTCGGTAAAGTCTCACGTCTGCGTATCAGTCCGACTAATTCAGAAAGAGTAGAGGTTCAGATAACAATACTAAAGTCGACTCCAATTAAAGAGAGTACGGTTGCAAGATTAACTGCACAGGGAATTACAGGGCTTAGTTATATAAACCTAAGTATGGGGGACCATGGTGCTCCAGCCCTCGTTTCTCTAGATGATGAAGAGTACCCTGTAATAAAGACAGTTCCATCATTTTTTGAAGATTTTGAAAAATCTTTAGATTCGGTATCTTCAAAATTAGCTAAAACATTGACAAGAACAGAGCAGCTGTTAAATGATGATAATCAAAAACAGATAAATGTTCTACTTACTAGAAGTGCTAACTTTATGGAGAAACTAGATAGGATACTGGATGAAAAGACAATAGTGTCCCTTCAGAAAAGTGCAAAAAATCTTGAATCTTTTAGCTCTAAAGCTGACCGTATGATGCCAAAAATAGATGTTTTTGTTGATAAAAGCATGAAGTGGGAGGATAGTATTAAAACCTCTTTTGATTCTATTATGAACAGCTATCTTGGTATTAGAAGTTCTATGGATGAGATAAAGAGGGCAGTTTCAAGTGGTGAGTTTAATGTTAAAGATATAGCAGCTGATATCGTGCCAACGATGAACAATACACTTTTAAATATGCAAGACTTGATGATTAAACTACAAGAGAGTCTTAATCAGCATGACAGAAGTCCAAGTGATATTCTCTTTAAACAAGAAGAGATTAAAAAAGCTCCAGGAGAGAAATAATATGCAGTTACTGTTTATCGCTTTAGTTACCTTTTTATTCGTAGGATGTTCAACAACTACACCGGCAGTCTCAGAGTACAGAATTAATGTAGAATCTACAGCGTCTGAATTCACTCAGCAAGGATGTAAAGAGGAGTCATTAAAGGTTGTTCAGGCTTTTAGTCCGACTTCTCTTATGACTCATGAGATGAATTATGGGCAAGGTGCACACAAACAGTATAAGTTTACACAGTCACAGTGGGCGGAGTCTCCAAATAGAGCAGTCAGTGCTGAAATTGCACAGTATCTAAAATCAACAAAACTTTTTAAAAATGTTCAAGTATCAAAATCAAGAAGTAAAAATGGGCTTCTGTTAGAGACAAATATAGAAGATTTTATGCAGTACTTTTCTGAAGATGAAAAAGAGTCTTTTGTATCAGTGCGTATAAGTTTAACATTGATAGATGCAGAGAGCAGCAAGGTAGTTGCAACCAAAACTTTTAAGTCAAAAATAGAAGTTGACAGTATAAATGCAGATGCCGGTGTAAAACATCTGAACATAGCATTAGAGAATGTACTTGTAGATAGTGCTGAGTGGTTTGGTGAGGTCTGTAAGTGATTAAAGAAACAGAGTATAAAAAACGCAGGGATATATTGCTGGCTAAGCTTTCAAAGCACTCTGTCGGAGTACTGTTTAGTGCAGGGTATAAGATTCGCTCAAACGATACAGAGTATCCTTTTAGACAAGATAGCAACTTTTACTACCTAAGTGGATTTTTGGAAGATAACTCCTGTTTGGTTTTTATCAAAAAAAGTAAAAAGACAAAAACTATACTTTTTGTTGCGAAAAAAGATAAAACGCAAGAGCTGTGGAATGGAAAGAGATTAGGAGCCAAAAAAGCTAAAAAAAGATTTTTAGTTGATGAAGTTTATGAGTATGGAGAGTTTAATGCTAAGCTCAAAGAGTATGTTAAAGATAAAAAGAGACTCTATTATGATTTTAAACTTGACTACTCTAAGGTAAAAGTTTTAAAAAGACACTCCAAAGAGCTTCAATCTTTTGAAAACATATCCCCTTTAGTACAAAAAATGAGACTTATAAAATCTAAATCTGAGGTAGAACTAATTAAGAAAGCTATCTCTATAACTAAAGATGCTCACCATAAAGCAATGAGAAAGGCTTCGTCTTTAAAGTATGAGTATCAACTCCAAGCTGAGATTGAGCATGAGTTTAAAAAACAGGGTGCTTACAGTGATGCTTATACATCTATAGTGGCCTGTGGTAACTCTGCAAACACACTTCACTATATAGATAACTCTAGAAAGCTCAAGGGTGGTGAGCTTATTCTTATAGATGCCGGCTGTGAGTATGAGTACTATGCTAGTGATATAACAAGAACAATACCTGTAACTGGAAGATATACTTCCCCTCAAAAAAAGTTGTACAAGATGGTTTTGAAAACTCAATTGCAAATCATAAAAATGATCAAACCTGGAGTTAAGCGCAGCAGACTTCAAAAAAGGGCTGTTAAGTTATTGAGTCAAGGTATGATTGATCTTGGTATCTTAAAAGGTTCTCTGAAAAAGATAGTAAAAAAAGAGTTGTATAAAAAGTATTATCCACATGGAATAGGGCATTGGATGGGAATTGATGTGCATGATGAGGCTCCATACAAATATGAAAACGGCAGAGAGATTCCACTTAAGGCGGGGATGGTTTTAACTATAGAACCTGGTATTTATATTGATAAAAATGATAAAGATGTACCTAAACAGTATCGTGGAATTGGTATAAGAGTAGAGGATGATATTTTAGTGACAAAAAAGGGGTGTAAGAATCTCTCAGCCGGGATTGCTAAAAGCATTGAAGAGGTAGAGGCTATCCACTCTTCATATTAGTTTTAAATACTGTTAGTTACTCTGCTCAGCTTTTTGCTGTTCTATCTCTTCTTGATGTTTAGACATCTCTAATCTAATCTCATCCATAGTGTGTGGAGGAACATTGTCATCTTTTGCCCACTTCACTTCATCTATATTTCCGCCATAGTCTCCACCAAAGTCTTCAACTTTTTGAGAGTACTCATCTAAATCGTGACAAACAGCTACTCTGCCATCTACAGTATCAGTAAGTTCGATAAACCACTTACCCTCTTCATCAATTTTTATCTGTGATTCAAAGACTACACCCATTACTTGTTGCCCCCGTTAGGATCAAAACCAGTTTTGTCAAAATTCTTAGCAAAACCCTCTAAGTCTTTTTTCTTCAGGTCACCGTTATAGACTATGTCGCTTGGATCAATGTCATCGTCATTTAACATCTTAGGTACCGCATCTGAATTATTTATAACTTCCATATGCGAATCTAGCTCATCTTCAGAGTAAGCCATCTGCATATCAGCAGCTACTACGTGAGGAATAGCTTCAATAACTGCAAGCTTTTTTAACTCCTCTGAAACACCTTCCCCTTCGATAGTCACAATGATACGACCCTTTTCATCATGAAGGTGGTAATCACACTCTGGAGTGTTTTTTAAAGCTTCTACTACTTCGTCTAAATATTGAGGCATTGTCTGTACTACTATACTTGATATATTCATATTTTTTTCCTTAGTTTTATTTAATCTATTTATTCGTAAATAACTTTTCTAGTTTTTTCGCCATTTTCTTTGCGCATTTTATCATATAATCTTTGATGCTGAAGTTTCTCATCATGAGTAATTGGAGTTCTTAAAGATTTATACTCAACTAGTTCACCATCTTTATATACACCGGAGACTATAGCTTGAACCCAGTAGTAACCTCCGTCTTTGCGAAGATTCTTAACTACGCCAATCCACTGCTTCTTATTCTGTATTGTCTCCCACATATTAGCAAATGCAGCACTTGGCATATCTGGGTGCCTGACTATGTTATGGGGCTTACCTATAAGCTCATCGATCTCGTAACCACTTATTTCACAAAATGTCTCATTCGCATGAGTGATATTTCCATTAAGGTCAGTTCTTGAGATTATAAGTTCATCTTGAGGTACTTCTGTCTCTATTAAAAATTCACTTTTATTATATTCCATTGACTATCCTTTATTTGATTTTGTATAAGTTAATCGTTTTATCATCACTAGCGGCAAAAAACTCTTTCTCGTTTATGAAGAGGATGTTAGTAAGTGTCATCTTATTCCCACCATAAGTTCCCAGCTTGCTCTTTGTAATGGTATTGAAAAGAGATACATTGTTATTTTCATCACTTGCGTACCCAACAATCTTTCCACTTGGACTAAGCCCAACACTGTAAACTAGGAAATTAGCATGCTCGTAGTATGCAGAGTTACTTTTTAGTGTATATATAACTACTCTTCTATCTTGACCGGCAGTAGCAACTACACCGTTTTTCGTATCAACCTGAAAAACATTGTCAAGATTTTGTCCAGTAAGCTCTTTAAGTAGTGAAGCATCTTTTGTTGCATGTATCTTCAGGTCACCACTCTCATCTGCAACAATTACTTCACTCTTGTCCTCATTTAGAACAAAGTTGGAAAATTTAGATTGAGAAACTGCCACTCTGTAGTTCTCTTTTCTGTTTTTTAAATCATAAGAGATGATCTCATTACTCAGAAGTCCCATGAGTATTGTGTTCTCATCTAAAAATTTAGCTTTGGCAATAAATAAACCCTCTGTGTAAGGGATAAAAAGTTCCAGCTTTTCATTCTCAAATATATGAACTCTCCTAGCACCTTTTTGTGCTTGAGAGAGGATAAGAATCTTATCTTTAATTATATCAACAGAGTATACTTTAGAGTCAATAGTGTCATCCATAAAATCTTTTATTTGAGATACTTTTATTTTTTTAATTATTTTTTTTGTCTTTGCATCAAATATATCTACACTACTGGCATCAGTTGCACTATAGAGCTTTGCATCTCTATATACAATGTCTGTAACTGCACCACTTGATATAAACTGTGCAACAGGTTTTTGTATATCTACTCCATAGAGTGAAGTTAGTAAAATAAGTATCGTAATTATTTTTATCATGATGTAATCACCTTTATATCAATTGCAGTACTTGGGCATCTGCTTATACAAAACCCACACGAGGTACACTTCTCCTGGTCAATTGTCGGCATGAACATCGCCTTAAACTCTATAGCATCTTCAAGACATGGGTCTTTGCAAGAGAAACACATAACTCCACTCCAACTCATACATGTCGATTCGTTAATGCGAATACCGGCATCTATTAAACGTCTATCTTCAACACGAAGCACATCCGGTTCACAGGCAGTTGCACAATCATCACAATATGTACATCCGCCATTTGAAAATGAAAGTCTTGGAGTTTTATCTTCACCTATTATTATAATTTGCTCTTGGCACAAAGTGGCGCACTTACCGTCACACTTTTGACACTCTGTATCAAATGCAGTTATATCGCTGTAGTAGGGTGGTCTAATTATTATCTCTTTCTCGTTTCCTTCACTTTTTAGTGAGGAAGAGAGAAAGCTAAAAAGCTCTCTTCTTTCCATTAAATCTATTACTACTTAGTAGTATCAATTCCTTCCATAAGTTTAGTACCTGACCAACTTGATGCAGATGCACCATCCTCACTTGTAAATACAGCTTCAAAATTGTTTTCTGGAGCTGGACTGTCACTCTGTGGAGCGTGACACTGTGAACAGTTAAATCTTGCACCAACAAGCTTAGCTTCTTCTTTGATTGATATCTCTGACAGGTCAGCATTAGAAGTATTTACACCCTTAATAGCTTGACTAGCAGGTCTAAAATCTGTGAAGTGTGAACTTGGGATTGCAGTAGCACCCATAGAACTTGCAACTTCTGGCATGTGACATCCAGTACACTGATTATCACTGATAGTGATTGGTAACATACCTTCAGTATCGTGTGGAATCATCGGAGGAGCATCCTGGAATGCTCTTGCAATCTTATGACCACTTCCTGCAACACTTTTACTATACTTAGTCTCATCACCCTCTGTTGTATTTTCTGAATATAAGTCAGTCTTTCTTAAACCTAATGACTCTTCAGTTACAGTCTTTCCAACTCCATTACTACCTGCTGGAGTTGCACTTTCAGTACAACCAACAAACAGTAGTGTTGCAGCAACTAAACCAATTGTTATCTTACTTATTGTTTTCATTATTCTTCTCCCGTTTTCTTATTATTTGCTAAGTTTCTGATTGAAAATTCCAAGGCATCATCATCACACACTTCAATACATCTGGCACAGTTTGTACACTCTCCAGATAGTACAGGTAAACTCTCTTTACCAACCATGTGTAACACTTGACTCTCAGGACAAACAACCTTACATTTCATACATAAAGTACAGTTCTCTTCAAGATGGTGTACTCTTATAAGACTAAATTTACCGACTAGTGAATAAAATCCTCCAAGTGGACATATATGCCCACACCATCCGTTCTTAAGAACAAATAGATCAAAAAGAAAAATTATCAGCATCGCTGCCCAACCAAATCCTAAACCAAAGACAATACCTCTATGAACCATAGATATCGGTGATATAAACTCAAAAGCTGTTACTCCCATTACAAATGAGATTATTAAGCTTAGAGCTAAAATCCAGTATCTCATTTGACGAGATGCCGGCTGTTTTAGGCCTTGTACGCGGTCAATACCTGTTACTCTTCTTAGCATTGCTGCTGTGTCAGTTATTAAATTTACAGGGCAAACCCAACTACAAAAGGCACGACCACCTATAAGTAGGTAAAAAATAGTAACTACAGCTACACCAATGAGTAAATCTGCTGCTAAAATAGCCCCTGCAGCAAGCATTTGCAATGCTGCATACGGATCACTCATCGGTATAATACTAAAAATCATAGATGAACTAAGGTTTCCCATAAGGATAGTCCATCCCCAAGCATTGGCTCCAAAATAGAGAACTAAAAGTCCTATCTGAGTCACTCTTCTTAAAATAAGGTATCTGTAGTTATTCCATAATGTTGCCATTAGTATAAATCCTCCAGACCATCATTTAAAGAGTCCATCGCCGATTTTTCACTTAATTTAGTTTTGGTATTAATGGCTTTAGCATTTTCTAAACGCTTCTCATCCTCTTTATCCCAACCCTTAATATAGTAATCACCAGCTTTACCCTCAGCTACAACTCTTGGCAATATAAATATCGCCGGTTTTTCTGTTACACAAGCTTTTTCACACATTCCACAACCTGTACATACGTCAGTTTGCACAACAGGCTTCATAAAAGCGTGTTTACCAGTTCTCTCATTTTTTTCGTACTCAATAGTGATTGCTTCGCCCAACAGAGGACAAGCTCTATAACAAGCATCACACTGGATTCCCCAGAATGCAATACAGCTGTTATCATCAATTACTGCAAGGCCCATATCAGATACATTTATATCTAAAACTCCATCGGTTGAAACACTAGCTTCATCCAATGCACCAGTAGGACATACTGGCACACATGGAATATCTGGACACATATAACAAGGAATATCTCTAGGTACAAAGTATGGAGTTCCTAAAGGTTTATTATCTCCCGGTTTAGCAAGTAATAGTGTATCGTATGGACACGCTAGAGCGCAGAGTCCACACTTGATACATGTTTTAAGAAAATCATCCTCTGCAATGGCGCCCGGTGGACGAAGTGTTAGAGTTGAAGCCGTAACTTCATCTACATATGCACTCCATATAAACCCACCCATGGTAGCGAGGCCTGCGCCTCTAGCCATATTGAGGATAAACTTTCGTCTATCACTTAATGGTTGTCTTTTCTTTTCAGGTCTGTTTTCGCTCAAAACGAATCTTTCCTTATTTTTAAATCTATTTTACTATGCTTTGTAAACTTTTACAGCACATTTTTTAAAGTCTGTCTGTTTTGATTGCGGACAAGTGTAATCAGCACAAACTTTATTAATAAATACTTTCTCATCAAACCATGGAACAAATACAAGTCCACGAGATGGTCTATTTCTACCACGAGTCTCAACTCTCGCTTTTACTTTACCGCGACGTGACTCAACCCAACAAAGACCACCCTGTTTTACATCGAATTTTTTAGCGTCTTCAGGGTGCATATAACATAGGGCTTCCGGAACTGCACGATAGAGTTCAGGTACACGCATTGTCATAGTTCCTGAGTGCCAGTGTTCAAGTACACGACCTGTACTTAACCAAGTTGGATACTCTGCATCTGGCATTTCTGGTGGATCCATATATGGACGTGCAAAGATTTTCGCTTTGTTTTTAAGCGATTTTTTCTTTTTGTCTTTGATTCCTCTTAAGTCACCCTGTGTAAGAGCCTTCGCTAATCCACCGTAGAATGCATGTGAGTTACCAGTCTCTTTAGTCTGTTTCGCTGCATATGGATCGTACTTAGCGTTAAATCTCCACTGAGTCTCTTTACCATCAACAACTGGCCATTTAAGTCCACGAACTCTATGGTAAGTAGTAAAGTCAGCTAAATCATGAGCGTGACCACGACCAAATGAAGCATACTCTTCAAATAGGTACTCATGAATCATGAAACCATAACCTTTCCATACTTTACCGTCAGATCCAACAACATTTCTGCTATCGCCGTTACACTCAGTGTTATCATAACCTTGTTGAGGGAATGAGTTAGTATCTACTTTGTAAGACTGAGCTTCTTTATTTGCAAAAAGAATCTCATACATAGTAGTGTTAGCTGTATAACCCATAGCGTAAGCTGCTTTTCTAACGTCTGCAAGTTTTTTGTTTCCACGAAGAGCTTGTTCTCCCCAAAGATCATCAACTGTAAAACGTTTAGAAAGCTCCACCCATTGCCATGTATCAGACATTGCATCACCTACTGGAAGTACTTGTTGTCTCCAGTGTTGAGTACGACGTTCAGCATTACCGTAAGCTCCCCATTTCTCATAGATCATAGCAGATGGAAGAATAAGGTCAGAAACTTTTGCAGAGATACCTGGGTATCCATCAGAAGTTACAATGAAGTTATCCATTTCACGAGCCGCTTTAATCCAGTGAGATGCAGATGCAGTATCTTGGTAAGGGTTACAAACATTTACCCATGCAAATTTCACAACTCCATCTTCAATATCACGGTGGATTTTCATAATGTGTTGGTTACCTACATGATTTAGAGTTCCCTCAGGAATCTTCCATCTATTTTCAGTAATTTTTCTATGCTTAGGGTTTTTAACCATCATATCAGCCGGTAGACGGTGGCAGAATGTACCAACTTCACGAGCTGTACCACAAGCAGAAGGTTGACCAGTAAGTGAGAATGCACCTGAACCTGGAAGCGCTTGTTTATTTAGTAAGAAGTGAACATTATAAGCCAGTGTATTAGTCCATGTACCACGTGTATGTTGATTCATACCCATTGTCCAGAAAGATACAACTTTTCTACCTTTTTCTATATAAAGGTCAGCTAATAGTTTGATTTTTCTTTTAAACTCATTGATGTCCTCATCCGGGTCACCTTTAGATATCTTAGCAACATAATCAGCTGTGTATGGCTCTAGGAATTTTTTATACTCTTCAAAAGAGATTTCCCAGTGCTTAAGACCAGCTGGCTTATTAATCATCATATCACCCTCTTTATAACCGTAAGGCTCTAATGCAGGTGCTTCTTTAGCAGATACTACTTTTTTCATCTCTTTAGAGATAGTTTCCATCTCTTTAGCTGAGTATTTACCATCTTTGAGTGATTTCTCACCCTCACGTCTCATACCGTAACCCATGTTTACAGGTGACGCTGCGAAAACGATGTGTTTCTTAATAAAATCCCAGTCAATTGACTCAGGGTTATTATAAACGATTTCTCTAGCGATATAGTTCCATAGCGCCATATCAGTATTTGGTGAGAAGATGATCTCTTCATCAGCTAAATCTGAAGTTCTGTGTCTATATGTAGATAGGTTAATAACCTTGACTCTCTCAGGATCAGAAAGTTTTCTATCAGTTACACGAGACCATAGGATCGGGTGCATCTCTGCCATGTTTGAACCCCAAGATACGATTGTATCAGTAAGTTCGATATCATCGTAACAACCAGAAGGCTCATCGATACCAAAAGTTTGGTAGAAACCAACAACCGCAGATGCCATACAGTGACGAGCATTAGGATCGATTGCGTTTGAACGGAATCCTCCCTTCATCATCTTCTGTGCAGCATAACCTTCCATAACAGTGTATTGACCAGATGCGAATACACCAACACCTTCAGGACCACTTGCTTTAAGTGCTTTTCTGATGTTGAGTTCCATCTCATCAAATGCTCTCTCCCAACTAACTGGAGCGAACTTACCTTTTTTATCGAACTTACCGTCTGCATCTACACGAAGTAGTGGTTGAGTAAGTCTATCTGCACCGTACATAATCTTAGCATTAAAGTAACCTTTAATACAGTTAAGACCACGATTTACCGGAGCTGCAGGGTCTCCCTTAACAGCAACGATTTTACCGTTTTTCGTAGCCATCATAATACCACAACCAGTACCACAGAAACGACAAGCTGCCTTGTCCCATCTCCAGTTACCTTCAGCCTTTTCAGCTGCCGCTTCTAAGTCCGCTGGTACAGCCATTCCGATAGCTGCCGCTGCAGACGCTGCCGCTGAACTCTTAAGAAATTCTCTTCTTGAAAGTGACATATTTTCTCCTATTTGATAATATTTGTTGAAATATAACAATGTAAAATAATGAAATATTTCGGTTTGTTAAGGTGTCCGTTAACAATATAGATGATAGCACTAATAGATAAATAAAAGCCTTGACTTATGTCAAAAAGTTAGAAAAATTAATTAAGATTTATATTATATATTAAAGAATGTGGATATATGTAGCACACTTATTAGGAGTTTTGGCATGTCTTTGTCAGTTTTTCAAGCTCTGCTTTTAAGTTTTGAAGTCTTGTTGTTGAGTTTATTAAATCCTCAGTTGACTCTATGACTATATCTTCACTGTTATTTAGATGTTTGTGTATTAATGATTTATCTTCAATTTCACCTAAAATAGTGTCAAATTCATCTGTTAACTCTTCTAGTTTCTCTGATGCTTGTTGAGATTGAAGAAGTGCTTCACTTGAATGGTCTACAGCTGAATTTATTTTTTGTATAAAGCAGTTAATCGTATCACTGACTTCGACTATCTCATGTTCACTTTCATCTTCTAGCGTTATAGGTTCTAATTTATCACTTTTATTATCATCTAGAAGCATTTTTGAGTATTGCATAAAAGATTCAACATGTGACTCTATTGAACGTAACTGCAGCAGGGCGTACAGGAATAGAATTAGTAAAATGAAACCGGAGAGATACTGAAAAGTTTTTATAAAGTTTGTTTTCTCTTCTGAGTAGTTTGTATACATGGTAACAAGCTTGTCAACATTGTCAAGCAGTGTAGGATTTGTTTTATAAATTGTATTTACTATCTCATCTAATTCGACTTTTCTGTTTAGTCCTGAGTTTGAATAAAGCTTAAAGTTTTGTATATTCTCATAAAACTCTTTCCATAGCCTGTTGACCTCTACTATCTGTGTTGATATGATGTGTGTCGGTACAGGAGATATTCCCTTCTCTTGGTCCCCATGTCTTAGCGTATTGAGTCCGGCAATAAATTCATCAACAGCTGAATTTAACTCATAAAAGTCCTTATGTGAGTGATAGTGAATATAGAATATATTTTTAGATATTTTTTGAGTCAACATCCTCTGTTTCCCAGCTATATTTATGATAAGAGCATCTTTTGAGTTTTGCTGGTTTAAGTAGATAGTAGTTGTTATAACACTTAACATCAATAGGATTAGCAGTGCACCTAAAATTTTAATCTTTGTAGTGATTTTATTTGATTTTTTCATAGCATCTCACCTTTATATATTTCCTGAAGTGCAGATTTGTCTTTAATTTGAATTTCTAAATTGTTTATCTCAATAATGGCACTTCTTTTTAGTTTATTAAGTACTCTTGAGAGAGTCTCAGGCTGTATATGTAATACAAATGAAACCTCTTGCCTCTTTAACCTGTTAAACATATCGAGGTCATCATTTAACATAAAAGCAACTTTTGCTGTTGCATCAAACACAAGCTCTCTGTTTACAACACAGTGCAGTTGTTGAGTCTTTAAGAGTATCTCATTAATAAACTCATTATTTAAGATATTATGAGCTAAAAAATTCTTCTTTAATTCAGAAAAAGTTACTTCAAGGATAATACTCTCTTCCATAAACTCTGCATTTGAAAAACAGTGTATGGAGTCATTGTCGATTGTTGTAAGTTCTGATATTAAAGAGTTCGCATGTATGTGATATAAAAATATTTCATTATTAAATTTGTCAATTTTATATACTTTAAGAAGACCGGATACTAAAAAGAAGATTTTATCATATTTATCATTTTCATAGTAAAGTATAGAGTTTTTGTTATACTCTGTTACCTTTGAGATATGGCACACTCTATCCAACTGCTCATCATTGAGTAGTTTAAAAAAATCAAGCTGCTTTACATACTCTTTAATCTCATTCATATCTTACTTTACCATTATTATGTTAAATCTTCACAGGCAGTTTATCATAATAAAATAAGAAATGGTATGAGTTGTGCTTTATTAAGTTAAGAATTATAGTAGGGAGATCTATGCAGTTTATAGAAGCACTGAAATTAAGAAGCAGACTATTTTTTCTTTTTCTACTTATAACAATAGGACTTGTAACAGTTGGTGTTATGGGTAGTATGCATATAAACTCCATGAAAAAAAATATTGACTCACTATATTTTGGCTCTTTAGTTCCAGTGACAGAGTTAAATGATATTATTCGGACTTACCATACTGACTTAACTACTACTGTTCAAAAAGCTAAAAGAGATGAAATCAGTTCATCCCAAACAGCATCTACTATCGAAAAATCACTCCTTAACATTGAAAGAATCTGGAAAGATTACGAATCACATTTCAAGAGAGATGATGAGCTGCAATACTTGGAATATGCATCATTAGAGATCAGGTCCATAAATGATTATTTTATACGTATTTTAAAAGCCTCTTTAAAAGAAGCAGACCTAAGCAAGTTATCATTAACGGTACTGGAAAAGAAAGTATCACATATAGATATTGTAATCCAAAAACTGATTAATTATGAGGTAAATATTGCAAATTATGAGAGAAAGAAGTTTTTGCAAAGTTATAACAATACTATTATTCAATTAGGAGTGGTATTAGCGTCAATTATTATAGCAATCCTAGGTATATCTCTGTATGTATTTAGCAGTATTCAAAAAGATCATACAAAGCTGGAAGAAGCGACAAAGAAGCTCCGTCGAGCAAACAAAAAGCTTGAGAATGTTTCATATACAGACTCTCTAACCGGGTTACACAACAGAAGATATTTTAATATGATTTATGAAAGAGAGTTAAAGAGAGCTAAACGTAACAAGAGTTATATAACTTTTATGATGTTGGATATTGATTTCTTTAAGCAGTATAATGATACCTACGGACATATTGAGGGTGATTTTGCTTTGAAGTCTGTTGCAAAAGTTTTAAAAGACACTCTTAGAAGACCGGCTGATTTTGTATTTAGGCTTGGTGGTGAAGAGTTCGGTGTTCTTTTAATACAGACTGACGAATCAAACAGTGCAAAACTTGCTCGTGAGATTTGTGATGCAGTTCGAGGTAGAGAGATTAAACATGAGAGTTCAAAAGTAAATCAATATCTTACCATGTCTATAGGAGTTGTATGTTGTGTTGCTGATGATGCTTTAGATGAAGAAATTTTAATTTCCCGTGCTGATGAGATGCTCTATGAAGCAAAAGAGACGGGAAGGGATAGATATGTAATTACATCAAATGTGAGTGAGGCCAGGACTCAGACTATTGATGAGTTCAGTGCTTAGTGACCATGCTTAAATCTAAAGTTTTCTTTCAGTAGAAGCTCACGCAGCTTGTCTTTGAGCTCGCCTTGAAACTCCATCCAGTTCTCTTTATAACTTCCGCCACAACCAAGTTTTTTCTTTAGTTTTTTCAGTGTTGCATTTGCATCCTCACGTGAGAGGTGAAATTCACCGACTAAGGTAACAGTTTTACCTCTACGCTTCTCTTTTGCAAAGACTAAAAAGTGTTTTGCAGGTTCTAAGATTTCATTTGAGATAGTTGTTTTTCTCTTTGATTCTACTTGAGCCCAGCTATCATCGATATCTGCTCCGATGAAAATATCCAGTTTTTTTCCTCTACTCATCTGTATCTCCTATGTATCTGAAACGAGGTGCAAGAGCATCATCTACAGTCACTTTTTCAAAGAACATGTCAAATGGCCTAACCCATAAACTCCCATCTCCATACATCTGTTTGTAAAGAACGAGAAGCTCTTCTGTTTCACTATGTCTTACGGTATCTATAACTTCGTAATGATTGCCTTTGTAATGTTTATAGATACCTGTTTGCAATTAGATTACTTTTTGTGCTAAAACACTCATGTTCTCACTGTCATATTGTGAAGTTTTTACAGACTCTAACACTTCAGCAGAACTTATTTTTGTATGGTTGTAAACTATAACGATACTCTCATCACCGGCTTGAAGAAATGTCTTCTCTCCAAACTCTGTATAACGCGTTGCACCGATGCTCACAATTGCTTCCTCTGGATTGTCACATGCGTGAATATACTCATTGAGAGACTCTAGTGGACCAAAGTCCTCTTGAGTGTTAATCTGATTTAGCATCCAAGCAACTAACTTTTCATGAAAGTAGCTATAACCAGTCAGTTCAACATCTTCACCATAAGAGTGTACTTCTCCATCTCTTCTTAAAAAGCTACAAATTGAGTAGTTGTCAATGTTTCCACCTTCACTAAACTTGTCTATCTCAATGATATTGTTTGAAAAACCTTTTGTTTCGTGACCCCAGTTCTTTTTATCACTGATTTTCTCAGCACCCTTAACGCGGATGGAGTAGTCATTGTATGCACCGAAATATCTAGGAGTTATCTTGGATAATCTTCCGGTAGTATATTCTAAATCACAGATAAGTCCAACTTCCGGCTCTGCTTGAACATTAACATCTTCTTTTGGAAGCTTAATATTGTCAGCACCAAGAGGGTAGGTTGTAAGTATCTCTTTAGCGTGAAGCTCAGCTTGATTCAGAGGGTTTTGTTGTCTTGGAAGGAAAAAAGGAAACATACCCTTTGGAGCTGCTTCATCAGCAGTTATAACATCTTTAAAATCTTCATCTTCCCCAGCTTGAGTAAGGTGAAGAGCAAAGTTGCCTGCAATGCCAAGACCAAGGAATTTTTTATATTTTGCCATCTATTTATCCTTTGTATTTCTGTAAAAAAGGAAGCTATTCCTTTTATTGTGTTGATATATTACTAAGTTGTAAGTTATATCGTCCCTTTTTCCCTAGCTTCTGCAAACTCTTCATAAGTCCCTTTGAAGTCTATAAGAGTTCCATCTGCTTGTATCTCGATGATACGTGAAGCGAATGCATCTAGTAACTCTCTATCGTGAGATACACAGATTACATTTCCTTTGAAGTCTAAAAGACCTTCACCAAGTGCAACAATAGCTTCAAGATCAAGGTGATTTGATGGCTCATCAAGTACTAAAAAGTTTCCACCCTCTAGCATCATTTTTGAAAGCATCATTCTATGTTTTTCACCACCAGAGATACTCACTACACCTTTTTCCTGCTGCTCACCATTAAAGAGCATACGACCAAGACAGTTTCTTATCTCAGCGATGTCACGTTTAGGATCAAAGGCACGTAACCAGTCATAAAGAGTACCGTCACCCTCAATAACATCTGCAGTATCTTGAGGGAAGTATGAGTTCTCTATCGTAGCACCCCATGTAACTTCACCAGATGTTGGTTTCATCTCTTCCATCATGATTTTAAGAAGAGTTGTTTTACCAACACCATTTCCACCGATAAGGGCAACTTTCTCACCAGGCTCAAACTTAAGAGTTATATCTTTAAGGACTTCATTATCACCGTAAGAGTGATTAATATTGTGCATCTCTAAAGCTTCATCACCCATCTGACGTTTTGCTTTAAAAACAATACTTGGGTCACGACGTGAGGATGGTTTGATATCTTCAATTACAAGTTTATCTAGTTGTTTTTGACGTGAAGTTGCCTGTTTTGCTTTTGAAGCATTTGCGCTGAATCTGCGAACGAAAGCTTCAAGCTGCTCTTTCTCTTTCTCTTTTTTAGCATTATCTAGTTCCATCTGTTTAGCGATTACATTTGCCGCGATATACCAGTCATCATAAGTACCAGTAAACTCACGAATTTTTTGATAGTCAACATCAAGAATGTTTGTAACAACTGCATTTAGGAAGTGTCTATCGTGAGAGATAACTACAAGTGTACCTTCATGACGCTGAAGTTCATGCTCTAACCAGCTAATAGTCTCGATATCCTGGTTATTTGTAGGCTCATCAAGGAACAGTACATCAGGTTTTGGGTAAAGAACCTGTGCAAGTAAAACTTTGAACTTGTCAGCAGAGTCAAGTGTAGACATAAGTTCAGTGTGTTGCTCAACAGGAATACCAACATTAGCAAGAATTTTACCTATGTTTACATCGTACTCATAAGTTGGATCCTCTTCAACACAGATAACTTCAAGGTCTGCAAGACGATTGTTTACTGCATCATCTTCAAAGTCACCAGTCACATAAAGGTCTTCTTTCTCTTTGATAGCATCATAGAGTCTTTTGTTACCGTAAAGAACAGCATCAGCAATAGTAAAATCTTCAAATGCAAATTGATTCTGTCCTAAAACTCCAACTTTAAGTCCATTCTCAATAGTGATGTCACCTTCGTACTCTTCTATCTCACCGCTTAGGATTTTTAAAAAAGTTGTTTTACCGGCACCGTTTGCTCCGATAAGTCCGTAACGCTTATGACGGTCTAGTTTTAAGTTTATGTCTTGAAATAGAACTCTACTTCCAAAACGCATTATTAGATTGTTTACTGATACCATGATTATTTCTCTCGTTTAGGTACATTAAAGTCTGTACCTATATATTTTTCGCGATTATATCTAAAGCATGTTTAAATGATGTTTACTTGCCAAGATATAGCTGTCTTGGTCTCGCTATTTTCATCGTTTTGTCCTTCTTAAACTCAATCCACTGTGTTATCCAGCCAACAGTTCTTCCAATTACAAAGATTGGAGTGAACATTGAGGTTGGAATTTGAAGTGCTGTTAAGATGACTCCGGAGTAAAAGTCAATATTTGGGTAGAGTTTTCTACTGGTAAAATACTCATCATTTAGGGCTATTTCTTCAATTCTTTGAGCTATCTCCATAAGATGAGAATCTAGGTTTAGTTCATTTTTCAGTTGGTCTTGGAGACCTTTGAGTGCTCTAGCTCTAGGGTCAAAGTTTTTGTATACGCGATGACCAAATCCCATAAGCCTAAAATCATCATCGGGATCTTTTGCACGGGCTATAAACTCATCAACTCTCTCAACACTTCCTATCATCTCAAGCTGTTTAATAACCGACTCGTTTGCACCTCCGTGGGCTCTACCCCAAAGTGCAGATATACCGGAGCTGATTGCCACATATGGGTGAGCACCGGTTGAAGCGACTCCTCTTACTGTAGTTGTTGATGCGTTTTGTTCATGGTCTGCATGGAGTGTAAAAATTGTATCAAGTGCTTTGATCTCTATCTCTTTAATTCTTTCTTCACCATCTACTCCTCTGTGCATCTTTCCTCCCGGATATGCACGAATCATATATAAGAAGTTCTCAGTGTAACTTCTGTCAATATCAGGGTGAATAAATGGTGCACCGATAGAGTGTCTAAACGCAAATGCAGCAAGAGTTGGAATCTTAGCGATAATCCGTCGCGCCATCTCT
>JBDLHW010000040.1:0-12011 GCA_039715155.1 Campylobacterota bacterium
GAGTATCGAGATTATGATCTGTAAGAATCAGTTCAGTATAATATTTTAGTTCATACATTGAGTTATATGTATCTTCTGTAACCTGTTGATCATCTTTTAAATCACTAAACTGAAACAGAAGTGCGATAAGTACTGATGTACTCAAAATAGATCCCACAATTAAAACTAAGAAACCTCGTAATGATAGTTTTTTAATTAAATATTGCGGCACGCTAGATTACCTTTGACCTAAATTCAGAGACTCTTTGTAGAGCTTTTTTTGTTTCTCTCTGCCTAACTTGTCTGTAATAGACTCCCACTCGAGTGCTGCCCTAGAGAGTGCATCTTTTGGTGTCAACTGTTTTAAAACAGCTTGATATACAAATTTGTCAAGTGCTTGATAGTACTCTGCTGCACCGGGTATTGTTATGTCAAAGACCGTATTCTCATTAGTGAGTGAAAGGGAGATTTCATCAAGGTATCTCTTTGCAGACTCTGTTGAAAACCCGCTTTTATTCCAAGACTCCGGGTTTTTAAAGTGTGAAAACCGTGAAGGGTTTACAGCATTTCCGCTTGTTGCCACAAGCTCTTTACTCATGTTAGGAGAAGTCATAAAGGCAGCAAAATCAAATGCCAACTCTTTATTCTTAGCATCCTTGTTTACTAAAAACATCCAATTTCCGCTGATTGATGAGACCTGATTGTAGCGCTTATCCCAATCTTTTCTACTTGAGTTGTAGACATACTCTGAACCGGGAAGCTGTGCATACCCAACTCTCTCTTGTACAATCGAGACAGGTGAATTCACAGCATAGATACCTAAGTCGGCCCAATCTATTGCCATTACGACTTCACCCGATACAAAAGAGTTTCGTACATCATATCCGGCAAACTTGTTCATGCTGAGTGGTCCATACTCTATCACTTTTATATAATCTTCCAAGGCACGAAGAAAAGCCGGATTGTCAATTCTTGGTTTCATAGTCTCAGGATCAAAATAGTAAGCTTTATCATCAGGATGTTTCGCATATGCTGCTGCTTGGGCAAAAAATTGCAAGAGTGCCACATCACCTTTGACTCTTAAGCCAGCATTCCCATACTCAACCTTTCCATCACCATCCCAGTCCCATCCATTAAAAAATGCAGCTATATCGAGATACTCTTTCCACGTTTTAGGAGGCATAAGTTCATACTCATGCTTTTTTAAAAACTCTGCTCTGTTTTTTTCATCTTCAAAAATATCTTGACGATAGTAAAGATTTATGGAATCACCGTCATAGGGGAGACCATATGCTACGTTTGCCCAAGAGAGTACATTATTTTTATAGATCGGTAAGACATCTTCCCAATCTATTTTATCTTTTATCTCTTGAGGAATAGGCTCAATATGTCCATTCCCTAAGAGCTCTCCGTTCCACATCGCAATAACAACAAAGATATCATAGTGAAGATTCTCATCCTGTAGTGATTTGTCAATATTTTCAATAGTGTCATTCCAGCTGGGAGTCACAACCCGTATTTTAGCCCCTGTTTGCTTTTCAAAAGTTTTGGAGTATTTTAATATAGGTCCACGAATAAGGTCAGCATGTAGTTTGGGGACTATTACCATTATTGATTGCCCTCTGTATGGCATATCAACACCTCTATTTGCTTCGGAGCTGCTATCGCTACATCCGCTAAATATTAAGAGAAAAATTACTATACTGTAAAATAATCTATCCATATAAAAAGCCCTTCTCCCTCACTTATTATTTTTAAGAGACATTTAATCCAAATAGTAGCATAATCGGTTTAGTTTTAGTTTTAGTTTTAGTTTAACTATTCTAAAGGAGCTCTCCATGTACCGTGTAATATTACTGCTCTCTCTCATAAACACTCTTCTCTTTTCTTTTGAAAATGTAATGGGAACTAATGGTTATTTTCGTTTTCAAACTTCACTGCAGGATGATAAAAAGAATGTCTGTTTTAAAGCAGAAGGCGCCAGTTCAAAGTATCGTTTAGGGAATGAGTGTGAATCCTGGATAGAGCTTGCAGTCAACCAAGATCTCACTTTTGATAACGGTGTAGTAGTTCACAATCAGGTCAGGCCTATCTTTCTAGGTGCAAATGAGGAGAGTGTAGAGTTTTTCGACTGGGGTGAACTCTACTCTGAAGTTTCAAATATTTTTGATAACAACGCTGTTTTTTGGATTGGTAGAAGGTTTAACCAGAGATACGATTCACACATGACTGACTACTGGTATTTAAATATGAGTGGTGATGGTTTAGGTGTGAACAGTCTCGACTTAGGTAGAGTTCTACTCTCTTATAACATGCTTTTTCACAAGCTTGACCCAGCTAATGTAGATGGTGGTAAATATACATTTCTACAGAGTCATGACCTAAGGTTTGTAAAAAAGATAGAGCGCGGTGAGTTTACGCTCTTTTTAAACTATATGGCTGTGGATGGAAAAACCTTCACTGCTACACAAAAAGTAGAGGATGTAAACGGCTATGCCCTGGGATTACTCTATGAAGACAAAAAGATATTTCAAGAGCTCTTTGGGATGGAAGGTAACAGTATCAGTGGTATATTTTATGGTTCAGGCGTGGCAAAAAATGCAGGAGCCTACACTCCTTATATGCAGAAGGTACATGAGGGTGAAGAGTTTGTTGAAAACCTAATTAATAACGCTAAAGATGTTGAGAACTCTAAAACATTTAGAATATTGAATAATAATGCTTTTGAGAATGACACTATGGGGATTATGAGTAACTTTGTTTATGAGTATCGTGATGATAAAGATTTTATAGACGAAAAGCAGTCTTGGCTCTCAGTTGGTATACGACCATACTGGTTTATTCATAGATATACACGTCTGCTGATGGAGCTCGGTTATGATTATGTAGATGACAGAGTCGCTAACGAGAGTTACGATTTAACAAAAATAACTACGGCTGTAGAGTTTGCACTTGAAAAAGGTGTCTGGGAGAGACCGGTTTTAAGGCTCTACTATACACACGCTAACTGGAACGATGAGACTAAAGATATGGGAAGCAGTTACTACGCTGGTAAAACATCTGGTGACAATATTGGTATTCAGTTAGAGTATTGGTGGTAGATAAATTGCCATTTTTTTGCTATTCTTCCATAAAATATTAAGAAGGCATTTTATGAACGACACTCAAGATATAACAACTTTAACAATTCGTATGGTAATATTTTTGGTAATTGCAGGAATTTTTTACTTTACTTTAAAAAGTAAAAAAGAGAAGAAGTAAACCACTAAACTTAGTGATTTACCTTTCTGTTTAATACTTTTTCAACAGACTCTATTTTTGTCTTTAGTCTATTTTCACAATTTTTTCTAATATCAAACTTCAGTGAAGAGTAGACTCTATCACAACTCTCCAGTTGCTCATAAGCAAGTTCAACTACACCCAGAGCCTCTTTCATACTTTTAGCTTCAATTATAGTTCCCATAGGTGTTAGCTGGTATGGCACACCAGACTTATCGATAGCATCTATTATCTTACTCACCTGTTTTGAAACAGATGAGCCTTCTCTGCCATCAGCAGATGTTGGAAACATACTGAATTCTAGTAAAAAACTTGTCATCATAAAATCCTTTTATAATATTTATAATCTAAAAACGCTATAATAACTTATATATATTAAATTCACCTAAGAGGATTTTTATTGAATAATTACTTATTTATTTCCCTGTTAAGTTTAACTCTTGTTGTCACAAATGCCACTGCAGCAAAACAGATGTCAGAGGCAGCAAAAAGATTAATGCTACAGGCTCAAAAAGAGATAAAACCAATTACCCCTAAAGAGTTTCACCATTTAATGGATGAAGATGAAATCGAGTTTGTCCAACTGGATGTTAGGGAAAACAATCAATATGGTCATGGTGAGATATGGAGTATGGAGAAAATAAAACTTACTCGTGGATATGTTGAGTACAAGGCTGAATATGCTATTCCTGATAAAAACACAAAGGTGGTTGTAGTTTGCTGTTCAGGCAGGAGAGCAGTACTTGCTGCAAAAACCATGAAAAGCCTAGGTTATACAGATGTCTCTTATCTACAAGGCGGGGTTAATGAATGGCTTCTCTCAGGATATCCTCTAGATACAGTGTTTGGTGAGTTATATCTAAAGCCTTAAAGGCTAATTTATTTGGCAGTATAAAAAACTCCCTCTACAGGTTCTTGAACCACTCCTCTTTGAGAGTCAAATCTTATAGCTATCGTATCGGTTTTCTCTGCACTTACAGCACTAAAAACCGAAAAATGAAGATGCGGTCCACTTGAGTACCCAGTATTGCCGGAATACCCCAAAGCATACCCTCTTTGCACAACATCCCCTACCCTCACAGTAACACCATTTCTTTTTAGGTGACCATAGTTAGCAAATGTTCCATCACTGTGAGCTATCATTACATAGTTGGCATGTTTTGCAAATTCATCAGAGTATCCACCAATATTTGAATCAGATTTAGTTTTCACTACTACTCCACCACGAGCAGCATAGATCTTGGTTCCCTCATCCATCGCAAAATCTATAGCATATTTAGATTGTCCTTTATGTGTATGTATTGTATTATAAGCTTGACTTACTGCATAAGAAGCTCCCTTTGCATATGGAAGTCTATAGTTATAACTATCATCATGCACAGCATCTATATCTCCAATAATCCAACTATAGCTGTATCCGTATGATGAAGGGCCACTTCCGAGTTGCAGTTTAGTATAGTTTTTAGTTGATTTTGCTTTGAGGACAATTACTTTTGGGGTATTCGCACTTTCAGTAATATTTTTATACCTAGCCTTTACACTTACGGTAACATCATATATATTTTTATTTCTAAGTGTTACATAAATATATTTACCCATCTTCTCAGTATCTATTACTACCGTTTTTGTAGAGTCTGTTTTAGAATATGGGTCATATGTAGAGTTTACTACTTCATTATAAAATATTTTTGATGTCTCTTCTATCAACTTCTCACGTTTAATCTTTTTATCTAAAAATCTAATTCGTTTTTTCTTAGAGTTTTTTTTATAAAACTCTATAGACCTGTTTCGCAGATTTGAATTTTTAAGAAGTCCGTCAAATTCGTAACTTGTCAGCTTTAAAAAAAGTTTATAATCTTTATTGTCTATGGCTTTGTTTATATTATCATGTAAAAGATGTAGAAGGTAATCATAACTTTTTTGCAGTTTTCTCAGCTCAAAAAGATACTTTTTTATCTCTTTTTTATCTTTTGACTTATCAACATCAAACCCATGCGCAATACTCTTACGAACCTCTTTCTCATAATTTAATATCTTCTCTTTGAGTAGTTCAATATCTGAGTACTGAGATATAGGTTTGAGAGATTTGTAAAGAGGTGTTCCCAGTTTTGAGAAAGTCTTCGGGTACTCTGTAGAAGACAAGATGCTAAAGAGTAAAACAGAGGATAATAAAAGTTTAAACAGCACCGATATACTTTGGAATAAGAGTTTTAATCTTCTGATAAATTTTTTCAAAATCAGTTGAGTAAACACGTGTCTGGGCCAAGGAAGTTATGAAGTTGGTATCTCTCTCCCAGCGCGGAACAAGATGCATATGAATATGTTCAGCTATTCCCGCTCCACCAGCCTTTCCAAGATTCATACCGATGTTTACACCTTGGGCATTGATACCCTCTTTTAGAAGTTTAACACCCTTTTGTGCTAAAGCGGACATATGCAACCATGTCTCACTTGATAAATCTTCAAGTTTATCAGTATGGAGATGAGGAATAATCATAAAATGACCGGGAGTATAAGGGTAACGATTCATTACAATAAAGCAGTGTTCATCACGATAAAGTACATGTAAATCACTATTCTCATCCTCACGTGAGCTTATATGACAAAAAACACACCCCTCTATCTTTTTGTTTGTAACATACTCATCTCGCCATGGTGCATACAATATATCTTCCATTAATTCTCCTCTGCATTAATACAAATTACCCTCTTGCCTTAAAAAGGCAAAGCTTTAGTTACCCAAGCGGTCTTAGCGTAGTAATGATGAATTTCTGGCACTAAATGCCGACACCACCGTTGCTAAAGCATAAGTGTGGTGCCATTCCTTTTACAGGACTATCAAATAAACGCAAATACTAAGTCTGGGAATATTATAACTAATCCTAGGGCTACTAATTGTAAAAGTATAAAAGGAATAATTCCCTTATAAATCTCCATTGTCTTTATAGTATCTCCTGCGGCTCCCTTTAAAAAGAAGAGTGAGAGTCCAAACGGAGGGGTTAAGAAGGAGGCTTGAAGATTAAGCGCGATTAGTACTGCAAACCAGATAGGATCTATCCCAAAGGCAGCCATAACAGGTACTAAGATAGGTACTATTATAAAAGAGATTTCAATAAAGTCGATAAAAAATCCGAGTATAAAGATACTCAGCATTGCCACAGCTATAAAGATCCAAACATCACCAATATCTTCACTGAAAAACTCCAGTATCAAGTCAGTTCCTCCGAGTTCATTAAAGACAAGACTAAATGCAGTAGCCCCTATCAAAATCATAAAAATCATACCGCTAAGCTTTACAGTCTCAAGTGAGGCATACTTTATCATTTCAAAGTTTAATGATTTGTTGATAACTGAGAGGATAATTGCCCCAATAACTCCAAACGCAGCGGACTCTGTCGGTGATGCGATACCAGCAAAGATACTTCCAAGAACTGAAACCATTAAAAGCATAGGTGGAACTATTGAGATTATAATCTCTTTAGTTGATACCTTTTGTATATCTTTTGCTATAGGAGCTGCGCTTGGTTTAAAATATGAGTAGATTAAAATATAGGCTACATAGAGTCCAACCAAAACAAGTCCAGGTAGTACTGCACCCATAAAGAGTTCACCTACACTCACACTCATTACATCACCTAAAATGATTAAGATGATTGATGGGGGTATTATCTGACCAAGTGTCCCACTCGCTGCTACTGTTCCAGAGGCTAAACCTTTGTCATAGCCTGCGTTTAACATCAGAGGAAGTGCGATTACACTCATCATCACTACTGAAGCTGAAACTATCCCTGTAGATGCAGCAAGCATAGCACCAACAAGAACAACACTTACAGCTAAACCACCGCGAACATCACGAAAAAGTGCACTCATGGAGACTAAAAGTCTCTCTGCCATTCTTGACTTTTCCAGTACTAAACCCATCGCTATAAAAAGGGGTACTGCCATTAGTGTTGTGTTAGACATTATCCCATATATACGAAACGGCAGGACTTCAAAAACTTCAATCCCGAGCTCGGGTATAAAAAATGCAAATAGAATTGAAATAGTTCCAAAGGCAAAGGCGACTGGTATACCTACTAAAAGAAGCAGTAAAACCACTATAAACATTAGCATTGCTATCATAGTGATTTCCATGTTTTAAAGTTTACAACACTATCTCGTATAGCCTGCAGAGTTAAAAAGACAAAAGAGAGTGGAAGAAGTGCTTTTACCAAATATCTATACTCCAAACCGCCAGGATTTGAAGATGCCTCATTTTGAATAAAACTCAAATGCACAAAATCTATACCTATGTATATGATCAGAACTGAAAAAGGGAGTATAAAAAGGAGAGAAGATATGATATTTATAAGGGCTTTTGTTTTTTCACTGTAAGTTGCATAAAAAATATCTACTCTCACGTGAGCATTCTCTCTTAAAGTGTAAGCAATTCCAAAAAGAATAATCACATCAAAAAGATGCCATTCCAGCTCTTGAAGAGCGATAGAGCCTGTTGAAAACAGATAACGTGCAGTTGCATCATACACAACTAAAAGAACTAATAGAGCGACTATAAACGCACTGAAGTAACCGATATATTTTATTATTTTATCTATTATCATTGAAACCTATTTACATTGAGTTGTAGGAACATCTGAAAAGCTCTTTTGAATCTCTAAAAAACCATCAAGATTATTAAGTAATATATCAACTAGTACAGGGTCAAACTGTTGCCCTCTCTGCTCTTTAAAGTACTCCAATACTCTCTCAAGTGGCCAAGCTTTTTTATAGACTCTATCACTGCCTAGAGCATCAAAAACATCTGCAACTGCTGTTATTCTTCCGTAAATATGTATATCATCACCTTTCAAACCTTTTGGATACCCTTCTCCATTATATTTTTCATGATGATGGAGAGATATTATAGCTGCAGCTTTTAAAATAGGCCGTTCTGAAGTACCAAGTATCTTGTGTCCAATTTCAGCATGAGTCTGCATTATTCTCCACTCATCTTCACTAAGTTCACTCGCTTTTTTCAAGATAGAGTCAGAAATTCCAACTTTACCTATGTCATGCATCGGAGAGGCAGAGACCAAGGTAGTAATCTCTTTTTCATCCAATCCCAAGTGTTTAGCTAGTAAACGTGAATACTCAGCAACACGCTTCACATGATGGCCTGTCTCCTCAGAGCGTGTTTCACCAATTTCACCCATTTTATAAATAATCTCTTCTTGGGTTGTCTCAATTTCAAGATGAAGCTCAAAGAGTTCTGTAAGATCATTTTTAATTGACATATATTCTAAAATCTCGTTATTTGTATTTAGAATTGGGAAGATGATACTATTTACATGATAACTTTTACCATTTTTAGCCCGATTTATTAACACACCAGACCAAGTCTTTTTTGACTCTATTGTTGACCATAAATCTTTAAAAATATCCTCAGACATATCTTCACTTTTGACAATACTATGAGGACTTCCAAGAAGCTCCTCTTTTGTATAGCCAGATATTTTGCAAAAATTATCATTTACAAATGTTATCTTTCCACTCGTATCTGTTTTGCTGACTATAGTAAATTCATCAATTGCATTTTTATACTGCTCCAACACAAGTGACTGCTCTTTAACCTCATGAGATTTAGCATCTATAATATGTTTATAACGCTTCATTACACCAGAAATGTTAAAATCAACTATGTAATTAATCTGTTCAAGTATACTCTTGCTGGAGATGCCCTTTTCAAACATAAAATCAATCAGGGCAAGACGAAAGTTTGCACAAACAATATATAGTTCATGTACCGGTATATGCTTATCTGCACTACCATATAACTCTAAAAATTTATTCATAATAGGACAGTTACCAATCACTCTCGTACCCTCTATAACACCAATATAATAATCAATAATATCTATCGCGTACTTTTCACCAAACTCCTTAGGCTTTATGTATTTTTGCAAAATTTCTTTAGCAGCATCATAAGACAACCACTTCTGTAAAATAACAGTCCTATTTTGAGAAAGAAGCTTTGCATATTTTTTTAATTCTGAAATATCCATAATCAATAACCTCACTCTAATGAAACTTTCACACTTAATACATTATAACTATTATAACCTTATATAAAGTTAGGTGCATCATTTGCAAAAAGTATGATGTCCCCTGCTTGTGTCTGTTTTGCTAAAAGCTCTGTCAGGTTTGACTTATCTGCTAACATGATTTTATTTTTTACTTTTAGGTTTTTGTTAAAGAGGTCTGCGTTTAGTGCTCCAGTTACTATAACTGTATGAAAAACTTCGTTTATTGCGTTTATAAGTTTTAGATTCAACTCTTCGCTACTCTCAACAAGACCAGGGGTTACAATAACTTTTTTACCTTCATGAAGCGAACAGAGTCTGATACCTTCGAGCATTCCATCAATATTACCATTATAGCCATCATCTAAAATTAGTTTTCCGCCAGCTTTAATCATCTGAAGTCTGTGCTCTACCGGTTCAAGTGTTTTTACGGCATTTGATATCTCTTCATCACTCATGCCAAGGCTTTTTGCAATTCTAACTGCGACAGCTATATTCATAGTCTGAAACTCACCCAAAATATCAGTATGTAAATCCAAAGAACTGTTTTCACACTTCATCTTAAAGTCAATCCCATTAAGGTCTGCATTTATATCATACACTTCATCACCAAAAAAAGTAACTTTTTCGTGTGGCTCATCAGTTACAGAAGTGTGTATAAAAGCTCTCTTGAGTCTAGGAGACTGCATAATCTCCAGCTTTGTAGCAATGATATTTTCTAAAGTTTTAAAGTACTCTATGTGAACCTCTCCAACTTTTCCCACTACAACAACCTGAGGCTCTATAAAAGTGGTAATATCATAAATATCTCCACGCTCACGAGCACCAGCTTCACATACATAAATCTCTGTCTCTTCTTTGAGGTTGTTATTTACATCAGCTACTATTCCACCAAGTGTATTTACACTTCTTGGAGTAGCATGGACTTTGAATTTTGCACTTAATATCTGCGCTACAAAGTTTTTAATACTTGTTTTTCCGTAACTACCTGTAATCGCTACAATCTGTAAATCTTTCATATCAGAGAGTTTCTTTTTAGCCTCTTTTTTATATGTCATAAAAAGAAATTTCTCCATCATAAAACTACCTATATAAGCCATGGCCAGAGGCATGAATACACCATAAATTTCACATGCATCCTTGAGAGTACAGAGTACATCTTGGAAAAGAACCAGTGAGATTAAAAGTATCAAAAACCTCTTCACACGCCAAGTCATTACAAGCTTTTTATCTAATCTTTTATGCCAGATAAATATAGCCGGCAGAACTGCAAATAGAAAGAAAATAGTGAAAAAGTTACCGGTTGTATAGTAGGCAATCAGAGGGATAAAGAAATATAAAATATGCCAGTGCGGCTTATGATGCTTTGTGATCACACGGGAGAGTCTATAGTCATACCACTGAAGATTTGTAATCAGATACCAACCTAAAACAGTAACGAAAAGAACATTTGTAACAAAGGCTACTAAAACTTCATAACCCTCCATATTAGTGCTCCAAAGTTTTTAGAAAAGTTGTTTCAATTTTTTTTGACACATCTTCTGAGTTTTTCATAAAGAAGTAGTGGTCCCCATCATAAACTTCTAAGCTTGAATCTTCAATAAGAGAATCTATCTTCTCTCCTGAGCTCAGAGGTGTCGCTGTATCTTTATCACCCCAGCAAAGAAGTGCTTTTCCATTGTAGCTTGCAAACCTATCTGCAAAATCTTCATTTACAACATTTTTAAATGTCTGATACATATGCTCACTTAGCTGCTTAGCATCATCTGCTACAAAGAGTGAACGCAGTTTTGAAAAACCAAATATTTTAAAGATTTTAAAGATTGCAATCTTAGCTTGTACCTTCAAGGGTTTTGGAGTGTATATACCCGCACTTGCAACTAAGACAAGAACTTTTGGATCAAGCATAAGAGCCACTTTCCCACCAAAAGAGTGACCTAAAATTATATCTTTTGAGGCATTAATATGAATCATAAAAAGTTCTACTATTCTTGCAACATCAGCAGTGGTTAGTGCAGCGCTGCAAGTCGAGTTTCCAAAACCGGGTAAATCAATATAGATATGACGAAAGGCGTCCATATAGGGTGAGAATGTCTGCTTCATGAGGTTTTTATTACTACCCCATCCATGAAGTATGATCAGATCAACTTTCGCATTTGGGTTAACTATCTCATAACTGACATCAAATGTATGTTGGTTATGTTGAATAGACTTTATTGCCATTATCTATTTTCCTTTCGCTGATGATATTGAATGTATGTACTCATAAGTAACTTTAACTCTTTTAGAGTGCGGTAGAGATGATGAGAGTGACTCCAGTGAGCCTTTAAAATCTTCAAAAAGATAGTTAGCCATGGAGCCGGGAATAGGATTTATCTCATTTAGGAAAACTTCATTGTTTACAACAAAGAAGTCACACCTGATGAGTGCTCCTTCAAACATTCCTCTGTAAACTCTCTCAAAAGTTGTTTTTAATCTTGCAACAAGCTCTTCACTGATGTCAGCTTTTAAGACCTGCTCACTTCTTGAGAAGTCCATATACTTTTTTTCAAAATCCAAAAACTCCTCTTTATTCGGCTCTTCAACTATTGAGAAATGCATCTTGTCATCTGCCATATATCCAGCTAAGTTATACTCTTTAACACCCTCTAAAAACTCTTCAACTATTACATTTGAATCATACTCGAATGCGGA
>JBDLHW010000041.1:0-11895 GCA_039715155.1 Campylobacterota bacterium
GTTGTTAAACTCATTTTTCGTAACTGTATAAGAACATGTAATTTTTCTTGTCTTGGGCATCTCAAAAACCGTTCTAAAAGCTATAAGCTCAACAGTTTTTCTCTGATGAGGGAACTGCCTCACTTCAATGCGTGAGTGTGACTTATCACTTCCCATCAGTTTTATATTTACAACCTCTGCATTTTCAAGAAGAAAGCTGGGTCTAGGATTTGCTTCACCGTATGGCTCAAAACTCTCTAGCAGATCCAGCAGTTCTAAGTCTATCTCATCAGTAGAAAGTACACCTATTGTTTTATCTTTTGGTATAAACTCTTTAGGGTCAAGCTTTGAAGCAGTTCGGTTTATAACCTTGGTAAATTCAGCTATATTCTCCTCTAGAAGCCCTAGACCGGCTGCCATCTTATGTCCGCCAAACTTAGTTAACAACTGTTCATTTGATTTTATAAGCTCATAAATACTCACGTCACCAATACTTCTGGCACTCCCTTTGGCCATACCATTCTTAATGCTCAAAACTATCGCAGGTTTGCCAAACTTATCAACAAGGCGTGCCGCAACTATTCCGACAACACCCTCATGCCAACCCTCTCCTGCAACGACAATTACAGTGTCACTCTCATCAACTTTTTCGATTGCATTTAGCGTTGTCTGTTTCTCAGTATCTTTTCTAAGGTCATTTAGTTTACCAAGTAACTCAAACTGTTTGTAAGCAGTATGAGTATCTTGTGCTGTATAAAAATCAAGAGCGATACTTGCATCTTCAAGACGTCCTGCAGAGTTCAGGCGTGGTGCAATTTGAAAAGCGATATCTTCGGAGCTAATATTTGATTTATTTAAAAAATCTCTGATAATAATTGAAGAGGGACGACTTGAACTCATAATGAGTTTCAGACCCTCTTTTACAAGAGTTCTGTTTATGTCTATAAGAGGCATGATATCTGCGATAATCGCTATGGCTAAGATATCTAGAAACTGTTTCATGTTTATGTTGAGCTTTAGCTCTTTTTTCACAAGCGCTAAAAGTAGCCACGCTACTTGAGCACCGCATATCTCTTTAAAAGGATAACTGTCTGTAGTTAACTTAGGGTCAACTATTGCAAAAGCTTCAGGAAGTATATTTCCGGGAGTATGATGGTCAGTGATGATAAGTTCAATACCGCGTTCTTTACAGATTTTCGCTGCCTCTATAGCTGATATACCATTGTCTACAGTGATGACTAAGTCTGCATCTACTCTCTCTAACACATTAGGGGAAACGCCATATCCATCTCTGAATCTATTAGGAATGATGGCTTCAAGCGGATAAGGAATCTGTCTGAAAAAATCAACCATGATAGCAGTTGAGCTGACACCATCAACATCGTAGTCACCAACGAGAGTGATTTTTTTGTTCTTTCTAATCGCATCTGCTATTTTTTTTGCTGCATTTGGAGCATCTTGAAGTAGAGCAGGGTTTGGAATCTGTGAAAGTTTTTTATCTTCGTCTTTGAAACGAGAAGAGAGTAGCTCAAAAAGAGCTCTCTTATCTAAAGTGGGGGACACTTTCTCTTTTTTACTCTGCGTTTAATGAAGCTTCAACAAAGGCTAAAATTGATGCATTTGGAGTTTGAAGTCTTGAGGTAAACTCTGGGTGAAACTGTACACCTAAGAACCAAGGGTGACCTTCAATCTCAACAGTCTCAATAAGGCCATTTGACTCACCGGTAACAATCATACCAGCCTTTTCTAACTGCTCACGGTAAGCTGGATTTGCTTCATAACGGTGACGATGTCTCTCATGAATCGTTTTAGCACCATTGTAAGCCTTTTGAAGGATAGAGCCATCTTTTGTATCACATGGATACTCTCCAAGTCTGAGTGTTCCGCCCATTGGTGATGTATGTGTTCTTAGCTGCATTCCACCAGACTGGTCTAAGAAGTTATCGATTAGGTAGATCATCGGATGAGGTGTGTTTTCATCAAACTCAACAGAGTTCGCACCCTCTAAGCCAAGAACATTTCTAGCATACTCTACAAGAGTAAGCTGCATTCCAAGACAGATACCAAGATATGGAACTTTGTTCTCACGTGCGTACTGTATAGCCTGAATTTTACCTTCAACACCACGGTTACCAAAGCCACCGGCAACTAAAACAGAATCACAATCACCAAGAAGTGCCTCAGCTCCTCTCTCTTCTATCTCTTCTGAGTCTACCCAGTTAATCTCAACTCTTGTATCTAAGTGAGCACCACAGTGAATAAGTGACTCTGTGAGAGATTTGTAAGCCTCTTTAAGTTCAAGGTATTTTCCAACAAAGCCAACAACTGTTCTGTTTTTTGGTTGAACTATTTTCTTAACTAAAGAATCCCACTCTTCCATGTCAGGGTCTATTTCACCAAGTTCTAACTCTTTTGCAATAGGATTTAAGATATGTTGTCTTAAAAAAGTAACAGGGATATCGTAAATAGTAGCAGCATCAAGTGCTTCAATCACGCTGTCTTGAGGAACATCACAGCTCATAGCCAGTTTCTTTTTGAAAGTTTTTGGAAGAGCTCTTTCGCTTCTTGCAATAATCATCTGTGGAGTAATTCCGATACGACGAAGTTCTTGAACCGAGTGTTGAGTAGGTTTTGATTTCATCTCACCGGCAGCTTTGATGTAAGGAATAAGTGTTACGTGAATGAAAAAAGTTCCGGCAACTTCATCATCATGTTTCATCTGACGAATAGCTTCCATAAATGGAAGTCCCTCGATATCTCCAACAGTTCCGCCAAGCTCAACTACAAGGATATCGTGACCCTCACCGGCTAACTTGATACGGTTTACAATCTCACCAACGATATGAGGAATAACCTGAATAGTCTGACCAAGATAACCACCTGCACGCTCACGCTCAATTACACTTGAGTATACCTGACCAGTAGTGAAGTTAGAAGACTTCAGATAAGATGTATCTAAAAATCTCTCATAGTTACCGATGTCTAAATCTGTTTCTGCACCATCTTCTGTAACGAAAACTTCACCATGCTCCAGTGGAGACATTGTTCCAGGGTCAACATTGATATATGGATCGATTTTTAACATGCCCACTTTTTTACCAGAGTGTTTAAGTAGTGTACCAACACTAGCAGCAGTAATCCCTTTCCCAAGAGAACTTAAAACCCCACCGGTAACAAAAATGTATTTAGTCATGCAAAAACTCCATAGTCAGTAAATAATATTCGCGATTATAGTATAAAGTCTCTTAAATCCACTTATTGGATTTGAGGTGTTCATAAATTTCATCAGCCATATACTTGTACCCTTTAGCATTAGGGTGTATGTAATCATTTTTAAGTGAAGACCTGCTTAATACATCTACTAATACATCATCTATAAGCTCTATGTCTTCTTCGTCTGCAAGGGTTGAGTATAGGTTTATAGAACTAAGCCCCAATGGAGAAATTTTGGGAACAGAGATTAAAATAACGCCAATATTTTTCTGCTTTGCAATCTGAATCATTCCTTTTAAATTGTTTTTTATTTCAGCTAAAGGTATCTTTTGAAGTATGTCATTCCCGCCAAAGCATAGAAGAATAAGTTTTATAGAGCTATCTTCTAAAAGAGCAGGCAGTCTCTCTAAGCCCTCTTTTGAAGTGTCACCATTTACACCTGCATTTATAACTTGAATATTTGCAGATTGTGAAAGAAGATATGGATAACTCTCATTTTTACTCTCTCCGTAGCCGTAGGTAATGCTGTCTCCAAAAGCCAAGATTTTATCTGTGGGGTTTAGCTTAATCACCTCCGAAGTCTCCTTTTTAAAAAAGAGCATAAGTGCTATAAAGGCAAGAGTAATCAGTAGATACTTCAACATATGTCATCTCTTTTTAGACATATTTTATCAAAAATCTTGTTTTTAATACCAATTAATAAGTTTAATGATATATAATTGAGATATTAAAAAAAGAGAATAAATTATGGAAAATGCACTACTTTATATTATTGTTGCCTTAGGGATATCGATAGTTATAAATATATTTTTAAAACGTATAGGTGTTTCTCAAATCATAGGCTACATCTTTACGGGTACAATAATTGTTTACGCTTTTGATCTGAGACATCTGAACAACTCTCATACACTAGAATTGATAGGTGAGTTTGGTATAGTGTTTTTAATGTTTACCATTGGACTTGAGATATCGTTAGCAAAAATGGGCTCAATGAGAAAAGAGATATTTGGTAATGGACTGATGCAGGTTGGTTCAACTGCTATCGTAGTTTACCTGTTGAGTCATTACCTCTTTAGTTTAGATACAAAATCATCACTTATCATCTCTTTAGCTTTTGCTCTCTCATCAACAGCAGTTGTGCTGAGTTACCTAAAGAGTTCAAAAGAGATATACCGCCCTTATGGTCAAAAGTCTACAGGAATACTGATATTTCAAGATATCGCTGTTATCCCTATCTTAATCTTAATCAGTTTTTTAGTCTCAGAAGGAGACGAGAGTGTTTGGGTAATTTTAGGAGATACTCTCTTTAGTGTTGTGATAGTCCTTGGTCTTCTCTTTATTATAGGTAAAAGACTCATGACTTGGCTTCTGCACTTTTCAGCTTCATCAGAGCTAGAAGAGCTCTTTATGGGTTCTGTTTTGTTTATAGTCCTTAGTGCATCCCTGCTTGCACACTATATGGGCTTCACGTACTCTCTTGGTGCTTTTGTTGCAGGTATGATTATAGCCGAGACAAAGTATCACCACAAAGTAGAGTCGGATATTGCCCCATTCAAAGATATTCTTCTTGGTACATTCTTTGTAGTAGTGGGAATGAAAATTGATATTTTTCTTTTTATAGAAAAAGTAGACTTAATAGTAGCACTTTTTGTAGGTGTTTTACTTCTTAAAACCGCAATTATTTATGCTGTTGTTCGTCTCTCATCAAAGCATACAACATCATTAAAAACTGCCTTGGCGCTTTCACAAGTAGGAGAGTTCTCTTTTGTAATATTTGCAGTAGCGCAGCAGGGTGGAATTTTAGATGATACTTTAGCTCAGTTTCTAGTTCTAATAGTTATATTTTCAATGATTATTACCCCTTTCTTTATCACTAGGATTAAGGCGATTGTTGATTTTGTCTCACGTGAGAGCAGTGTAGTCGAAGAGATGACACCACTGGCTGATAGAAAAAATCATGTAGTAGTTTGTGGTTACAGTGTTGTAGGTAAGTTTGTTACAAAAAACCTTGACAAACTGGGTGTTCCATATGTAGTTATAGACAACAGTTATAAGCATGTAAAAGAGGCAATAAGTGATGGCAGGGAAGCTTACTTAGGGGATGCTTCTAAGGTTTCAATACTGAGTGCTTTACATATTGAGCAAGCATCATCTGTAATAGTAACACTTGATAATATAGAGAAAAAACGACTTATAAGTGAAGCTATACTCGCACATACAGAGAATGTAAATTTAATAGTAAAAGTTATCTCTTTAGAGGATAAAGAGAAGTTAAAAGATCTGAATATTACGACGATAGTTGATGGAAAGGTTGAGATAGCAAGAATTTTAGTGGAGAGAATGCTTACTTGTAACCTAGATAAAAAGAGTATAGTGGAGTAAAAGAGACTAACTTCTTTTACAAACTATAATCTTTTTATGGGACTATTAATTAATTCCCGCGTGAACCAGGTTTTATAGCTTCGCTTCCATCTTTACAGAGTGGACAAGCATCTGGTGCATACATCTCAAATGTAAAGTCAGCCAGTGCAAAAAATGGAATATCCTGAGGAAGTTTACAGTTAGGCTGTGTAGTGATATCAGAGTTCTCACGTCTACAAAAACCACGGTTTGCCAGTGCAGCTGCACCAACTATTTCACCACCAAGCTCTTTAACAACAGCTGCTGCTTCCATAGCAGACCCACCAGTTGTAATGATATCTTCACACATTAAAACTTTTTCACCTTTTGCAACTTCAAAGCCACGGCGAATAGTCATCTCACCTCCAACTCTCTCAGCAAAGATAAAACGAACATCAAGTGCAGTAGCCAGTGCAAAACCGGCAATTAGACCACCAAGTGCAGGAGCACAAACTGTATCTATCTCAAGTCCGCTCTCTTTTATCTGCTTTGCAAGTGCCTCTGCAAGAATTTTTGCAGTTTTAGGGTCTTCTAAAACTTTTGCAGATTGCAGATAAAACTGAGAGTGGTTACCGCTGCTTAGTTTAAAATGCCCCTCTAAAAGAGCATCTGCATCCATATATATTTTTTTAACGTCCATTACTAAACTTTTAAGATTTCAGCTTCTTTATCTTTTAAGACGCTGTCAATATTTGCTATAAATTTATCAGTAATTTTTTGAATTTGATCTTGAGCAGATTTTGACTCATCTGGAGTAATCTCTTTCTCTTTTTCAAGTTTTTTTATCTGGTCGTTTGAGTGTTTTCTATCATTTCTGATTGAAACTTTAGCATCTTCACCCATACCTTTCATCTTTTTTGCAGAGTCTTGACGCTGCTCAACTGTCATTGGTGGGAAAAATAGTTTGATCTGGTCACCGTCGTTATTTGGGTTTACACCAATGTTCGCAGCGGCAATAGCAGACTCAACATCAGGTAAAAGATTTTTTTCCCAAGGGTTAACAACGATTGTAGTTGCATCAGTAGCTATTACAGAACCAATTTGGTCAAGTGGTGTTGGAGTTCCGTAGTAGTCGATTTTTACATTATCTAAAACTGAGATTAGAACTTTACCGGTTCTAAGTGTTTTAAAGTCTCTTTGCATATGTTCTATGCTGCTTTGCATCTTTGTTTCGCAGTCACTATATATTTCGTTAAGCATTTTGTTTCCTTGAGTGTAAGTGAAAATTAATTATGATATTGTAGCGAGAAAAATTTAAGAGTGAGTAAAAGGGAGTTGTTTTATAAAGCACATGGTCTCATGGTGAGACTATGTACTCTATAATTATTTAGCTGCTGGAGCTTCTGGTGTTGCAGTAGGAGCTGGTGCAGTAGCCGGAGCAACTACATTTGTATCTTCTATCATGTTGTCAACAACAGATGCTTTATTGGCTTGAGCGTACATATAGCCTAATGTCAATGTATTTACTACGAATAAAAAACCGATAGTAAAAGTAGCTTTTGCTAAAAAGCTATTTGGACCTTTTGCTCCAAATACAGACTCATTTGAGCCACTATATGCACCAAGACCGATACTTGAGCTTTTTTGTAACAGTACAGCTATAACTAAAATTACAACTAAAATAATTTGAGTTATAAGTAAAAAACCAGTTGTCATAAATATATTCCTGAATATAAAAGTTGCGAATTATACCCAAAAAATAATCATAATACAATTTTAGGTATAATTTCAAAAAATATTTACTAGGAATATATTTATGAGAGATTTTAAAAAAATTATTTTTGTTTTGGTAGCTGTCACTTCTTTTTCTTTGCTTCTTGCATATGTGATGAATGGGGAAGAGAAAGTTAAAGACAAAAAGCCAATGGTTGCAGTAAGTACATTTTCTCTCTACGATATAACGAAACATATCTCTGGCTCTACATTAGAAATTATAAATATTATACCTTTTGGGGTTGACCCTCATTCATATGAGCCAACACCTAAATCAATGGCAGATATCACTGAGAGTGAACTTGTCTTATATAGTGGTGCAGGTTTGGAGCCTTGGACAGATGGCTTTGAGTTTAAAAACAGAGTAGTTGATATGAGTAAGCATGTTACACTACGGGAACTAGAGTCGGACGAACATGAACAACATGGTTTTCATGACCATCAGTGTGCACATAACAAGATTGACCCGCACTATTGGTTAGATTTTTCAAATATGGTAACTGCTGCAAACCTCATTACAAAAGAGTTAATCAAAATCTCTCCATCAAATGAACTATTATATTTAACAAATAGAGATAAATATTTGGAGATGCTTCGAAAGCTTGATGCAGATTACCAACAGGCACTGACTGCTTGTAATCTTGATACTCTTATAGTAAACCATAATGCAATAGGGTATCTCTCCAACAGATATGGCTTCCATGTAGAATCTCTGAGTGGATTTTCTCCCGAAGCAGAGCCGAGTGCTAAGAATATGGCTAGATTGATATCTCACGTACAGGAGCACTCAGTCCCTACAGTTTTCTTTGAGACTTTTGTAAGTGATAGAGCTATAAAAAGTATCGCCGAAGAAGCTGGAGTTTCAGTTGATGTTCTACAGCCGTTAGGAAATATTACAGCAGATGAAGCCGATAATAATTTAACATATGAGCAGATGATGTATATTAATTTGAAAAAAATCTCTAAGGCTCTTATGTGCAACTAAAGTTCAAAGTTCCTATCTTTGATGTTAAAAATCTAAACTTTAGTGTTAGAGGGCAAAAAATACTTTCACATATTTCATTAGAGATATTTAATGGAGAGTATGTTGCAATAATAGGTCCAAACGGTGGCGGTAAAACAACACTCATTAGATTGCTCTTAGGTTTAGACAGGCCAACTGATGGGCAAATCAAGCTCTATGGAAAAAAGATTAAAAATTTTAAAGAGTGGTATAAAATAGGCTATGTTCCTCAACGTGCATCTTTAGTAGATGCAAACTTTCCTGCAACTGTTGAAGATATTGTAAATATGGGAAGAGTATCAAAACGCTCTTTTTTCAAAGGTATGAGCAGAGAGGATAAGGCAGCAGCGCAAGAAGCTATGATTAAAATGGATGTACTTGATTTAAAAGATAAGATGGTTGGTACGCTCTCAGGAGGACAGCGTCAGCGTGTTATGATTGCAAGAGCACTCGCTTCAAATCCAGAGATATTAATTCTTGATGAGCCAAATACCGGCGTAGATATGGTCTCACAAAAAAACTTCTATGCACTATTAGCTAAACTCAACAAAGAAGAGAAGATCACCATAGTTTTTATTACTCATGATATAGGAGTTATAGCGGATGACATCGGAAGACTCTTTACAATAAATCAAAAAGCAACTATCTGTAATAATCCCAAAGAGACCTTGAGTTGTGAAGATATAAGTGAACTCTACGGTATAGAAGCTCACCTAATCCATAACCATAAGCACGAGCACTAATATGTTAGAGATGTTTGAATATGAATTTATGCAAAGGGCGTTTATAGCGGGAATACTTATCGCAACACTAGCTTCTATCAGTGGAACATTCATTGTGCTCAAACGTTATGCCCTTATGAGTGAAACACTTGCTCATTCAGCTCTTGTTGGGGTTGCAGTTGGTTTAGTAGCAGGATATAACCCTTTATGGATGGCTGTAATAGTCGCGATAATCTCTGCTTGGATAATTGAGTATTTAAGAACCTCTTTCTCTCTCTACTCTGATGCCATACTCTCAATTCTTCTTTCGGGCTCACTCGCTATTGCTATTATTATAGTCTCGCTTGGCGGTGCATTTAACAACTCACTATTCTCTTATCTTTTTGGATCAATTTTATCTGTAAGCAGTGAGGATGTAGTAACAATTCTTCTTTTTGGCTTACTCTCACTGACACTGCTTATAGCCTTTTCAAAAGAGCTCTATTTTATAGCATATGATGAAGAGGTAGCAAAAACAAGCGGAATAAGAGTGAAGTTCTTAAACTTTTTACTTGTCACTGTGGTTGCTGTTATTATCGCTTTATCTATTCGTGTTGTCGGAAGTCTGTTAATTGGTGCATTGATGGTAATACCAACTGTTGCAGCACTTCAGTATAGAGTAGGGTTTTTGCATACAGTGCTTATATCTCTATTTATAGCACTCTTTAGTGTAATAGCTGGTATGACGCTCTCTTTTTACTTTTCTCTTCCTTCTGGAGCAACTATAGTGCTCTGTGTTATCTCTATTTTTATCGCTTCGTTGGTGATTAACAAGAAATGAAAATAAGTTCAGAGTTTTCAAAGTATGCTGAACATTATGGCTCTTTTAATGTTATACAAAACAGAGTTGTCGATAAACTTCTTTCACACATCAATACTCAGCCGAAAAATATTTTAGACTTAGGTTGCGGCAGAGGTGCTGTTTGTAAAGCTATTTCTTGGGAGTATGAGTCATTCACAGGTGTTGATTTTGCAAAGGGAATGCTGGAGTTACATCCAAAGTCACAAAAAATAGAGTGTCTTAATGGTGATTTTAACGATGAGAGACTCTTTGAGAAGCTTTTGACTAAAGAGTATGACTATCTTATCTCTTCATCCGCGCTACAGTGGGCAGATGATTTAGGGCTGGTCTTTAAAAATATAAAAAAACTAAATGCTCCAGTAGCACTTGCAATCTTCACTTCCAACACTTTTAAGACATTAAATGAAACAGCCTCTTTAGATTCAATACTCAGAAGTGCAGAGGAGATTAATACTCTGCAAGAGAGATACTTTCACGCTGCGTTTGAGATTGTAAACTACAAGTTAGAGTTTGAGTCAACGAGAGATATGTTTAACTATATAAAGAAGAGCGGTGTTAGCGGTTCAAGAAAAGTGTTAGGGTATAAGCAGACAAAACAGCTTATGAGAGAGTATCCTGTAAACTATTTAGAGTTTGAAGTAGCGTTTATTATTTCTGATTAAGAACTATCTCTTTTTCAAGGTTATAGAGCTCATATCTTATATATTTAAAGTTCTCACTATACTCAGCACTATGAAGTTTAAAAAGTTCCTCTAAAACACGAGAAGACTCCTCTGCTCTTTTAAAGTTGGCAGTTATAATACTTGTTATATCAGTTCGATTTAATTCACTTGAAGTTGAAGGTCTTAGCACATCATTAATACTGTCACGATGACGAAGCAGTTCAAGGGTTTCACTAATTCTAGCTTTGTGGCGAAGTTCTTTGAGTTTTTTTGCGAGGTTTTTGTTGTTATCTCGATATCGCATGATATCTTCTACGACTCTTATGCCTTCTTTAAGGCGGTTGAGGTTTGCATCAATCACCCGAAAAAGTTCAGGTGACAGAGTCTCTTTAGTCATCGTTACCAAATATTCCAAATAGTTGAAGTAGTGCAGTAAAGATATTTAAGAAGTCTAGATAAAGTGCAATAGCACCATCGATAGGTGTCTCATAAGCACCCTTCATAATGTTTTGAGTATCATAGATAACTAAGATACTAAACAGAATTACAACAGCACCAGAGATAATAACGTGAAGCATCGGGTTACCAATGAAGATATTAAGAATAGAGAAACCAATAATTACGAACAGAGCAATCATTAAAGGTTTGCCATAACCACTAAAGTCTTTAGTAGTTTTAATAGCATAAAAGCTCATTGCCCCAAAAACAACAGATGTCATAGCAAAAGCATTACCAATAATAGAAGCACCGCCGCTCATGCCAAGTGTTCTTGATAAAAGTGGAGCTAACATTAAACCTGTCATAAATACAAAGCCAAACATTACGGCAAGGTTGATACCAGGCTTATGTTTAACAAAGTGAAGACCAATTAAAAGTCCTATCTCTAAGAAAAATAGTGGCCAGAAATAAGCTGCAATTGTTCCAGCTAATGGTACACCAACGTAAGCCCCTACAGCACCAGCCATCATTGAAGCAGCAAATAGTTTGTAAGTCTCTTTAACAAAAGAGATTATTTGTGAATCATCTCTTGAAGCAGTCTCATAAGCAAAAGAGTTTCCTCTTGCATAGTCGCGATCATAAAGTCCCATATCATAGTTCCTTTTATTTATACCTATTATTAGGTACGTGTAAATTATTTAGTACGTATTATATACGCAAAGAGTTAATAAAGTATTATATGAAGATAAGAATATTTTATTTACTTACATATATAATAGGGTTTAAAGAAATCCATAGAAAAAATGAACAAAAACTATCCAAAGTAAACATAATAGAAAAACTTTCCAAATTCTTCACAAAAACTATTGACATTAAAGTTCTATTTTCCTATAATTCCCGTCCACAAACAGAGACACTTAATGT
>JBDLHW010000042.1:0-11708 GCA_039715155.1 Campylobacterota bacterium
TTTCCTTTTTCATGCATTGTAGTTAGTCTTGACATTGGATCACTCAGTAGATCGATATGCATTATTAAAGCCAATATCAAGAGAGTTATCAAATAGATAATAGCCTCTTTTTTTATTGCATGTTTAAACTTTTCCATCATTGATTATCCTTTTTATAGTTCTTGAAATCTTGATATTTAGAATATTTACTCTGAGGCTTGAGTATCACTCTCTTCATCTTCAACACTCTCATCTTTTAACTCTATTATCAGCTCTTTTCTTTTAATCACCAGCTGCTCTAAAATCTCTTCACCTACTTCTTCTCTATCCTGCCAGTCTGTTGCGTGATAGATACCAAAGAGTTTTTTAAAGTAGTCATAATGGGTATCAGCACTTGTGACTTTAAAAAAGTAATATCTTCTAAAACTCATGTCGCCTATGTCACTAATCGCTATCTTCTTCCCTATGCTGTTTGGATAGATTTCTTCTTTTATCCAATTTAGAAATAGATCAGACTCTTTAAACCAGTTGTAGAGATGCAAGTCTGTATGTTTAAAAAGATTATAAGTCTGTACCTGCTCATCATTTAGCTCATATGTATAGACATTTTCATCTAGTTCAAATTTATCAAGTGTCTCATCGTAGCTTACGAACTCAAATTTCAGTTGCATATAAAATCCTGAATATAAAAATATTTTGTTAAAGTTTTTCTAAAGAGGCCTCTTTGCTACTGCAAAAAGCGATTCTCTTGTTTTGTGAAAGAATAAAAAAGTGAGAGAAGGAGGAGTTCCTTCTCTTGGTCGACTTAAGCTTTACCAGAAAGCATTCCGTACATTGTCATTGGTTTAAGAGCGTATGCTTTCATTAACCAGAATATCCATCTCTCAACTAATGGATCTAGTGGGAATGATGGTGTAGGTTTAACAGTCCAGTCAAACTCAGCTAACATAACTGTACCGATATCTGTGATAAGTGGACAAACTGTATAACCAGCATACTTAGATGTTAACGGTTTCCCTTCCATCTGAGCAATTAAGTTTTCAACAAGAACTTTATACTGCTTTCTTACAGATCCACCTGTTTTACCCATCGGTACCTGTGCAATATCACCTATTGAGAAAACATTGTCATATTTAACATGCTGAAGAGTCTCTTTATTTACAGGAACAAATCCACCAGCTGAACCAACATCAGACTCTGCAACTTCTCTTGGAGCTACTGCATCTGGAGTGATATGTATGAAGTCATAAGGAACTTCTACAAGCTCATGCTTAGAGATAACCTCAAAATCTTTCATAATTGGATCAAAAGGTCCTTTTTCTTGCCATTTAGCATCAAAAGTAGCGATTTTTTTCTCTTTGTCGATACGTACAAGGTTATGTCTAAAGTGCCATTTAAAATCTTCTCTCTTAAACTGTTCCATGATAGCATCGTGATATTCAGGCACACCGAACATAGCTCCACCATTTGGATAGAAAGTAAGTTCAGCATTTTCTCTTGCACCAGCTTCTTTAAGTCTTGAATTTGTAAGGTACATAATTTTCTTTGGAGCACCACCACACTTGATAGGTGTACTTGGGTGTGTGAAAAGGAATTGTACTTTTTCTCCATCTTTAGCATTTTTAGCTTTTTCGATGTATTTCTGCATCTCTGTCCAAGTTTTCTCAGCACCTTCGCCTGTATAGATTGAACATATACCTGAATCATCACCGATAGCTTTATGAAGTCTTGTATTGTCTCCAGTTGAATAAGCACGACCTGCTTCTTCTAGACCTTCAATTCTTTCAAAATCAAGCTGTAGACCAGTTGCAACAATTAAGTAGTCATAATCAACAACTTGCCCTTTTTCAGTAGTTACACGATTGTTTGTTGGATCGAAATCTATAACTCTGTCATCAATAATCTTTGTACCATCTGGAACAAAATCATCTCTGTTATACTTAATATCATCAGCATCCCAAACACCAGCAGCAACTAATGTTTGACCAGGCTGGTAAGATACCGATTCTTTATTAGGCTCAATAACAGTAATGTCTGGGTTTTCAAGACTGAGAGTTAATCTTGCAGCTGTACTCATACCTGCAAGTCCACCACCAACGATTACTATTTTAGCATCAACACCTGATTTTTTAAGTGGTAGTTGGTCTTTTTCCATTGCTTGAGCATTAGTAGCACCTAAAAATAGGCCTGCTCCAGAGATACCTGCTAGTTTCATAGCATCTCTTCTGCTCATTCCTTTTGAAGATAAATCTTTATCCATCTCCGATAACATATTATTAAGATATTTATTATCCATACTTATCCTTTTATTCTTTTAACTTATAATTAGGTGTACAATATCGTAAATTGATTAATGCCCGACTTAAATAAATGTATTTTAAAAAAAAACATTATATTGTGATAAAATTGTTACATTTATTCACTATGCTAAGAGGCGGCCTGAGAAGGAATTATCCCTAAAAGAATATAAAGACCCATCTCTTCATCTATGTAAAAGGGTATTGTAAAACCTTGATTCTGAATATCTTTTATATTCTCATCATCAAAATAGCTAGACTGTTTATACTTTTTCACTTTAGTGTGCATATTGATTATTATTGTATCAAGATAGATCTCAAAATCACTTAGACTTGTGTCATCTTGTCTGTTTACCAACTCTATAGCTTCTTGAAGCTGTTCTCTGTAAAGAGCTGAAGAGAGAGTCTTCATACCCGGGTAGTAAGGGGTAAAATCTCCTCTCTTTTGAAGATAGTTTTCAAGTTCATTTTGAAGCTGTTCTTTTGCATTATTTTGCATAATCCCATCCTTCATCTCTCAACTCATAATACTTAAAACAGTAAGCGTCATGTTCAGATATATCACAACCCTTACTAAATGCTAACATCGCTTTTCTTTTATCTACTTTAACACCGTCACCACCACGCAGATAGACATAACCAAGGTAACCGCAAGCTTTAGATATTCTTTTTTTACACGCTTTATAAAATAGCTTTCTCGATTTTTTTATATCTTTTTTTACACCATCGCCAGTATAGTAGAGAATACCTAACTCTAAACAAGAGCTCATTCTTTCATCTTTGCATTCTTGTTTTAATTTCTGATTTGCTGAGAGACTTAGAATTGAAAATATCGCTATTGCTATAATAATTTTAATCATTTTTTTCCTGAAAATTTACGTTTTTGAAGAGGTTTCGTGAAAGACGTGTGTTTATAAAGGTATATGCTGAAAGTTCAGCATACACTTTGTTCTATTTTATATTCTCACTAATATATTTAGCAAGAGCATCGATCTCTTCGTAAGAAAGATCTATAAGTGTACTTTTCATTAAAGCACCGTAACCATATTTATTTCCTTGAGCTGTATGCGTACCAAGTCTATAATCTTTCAGCTCTTGCGCTAATGAAGCAGCATCTCTTCCGTTAATCGGTGCATATTTAATTCTAGAAGAACCTTCAAATTCAGTCTGTTTTCCATCTGCACCATGACACTGGAGACAATCTTTTTTATAGATCGCTTCACCGTTTGCCGGTAGTAATATACCTGATTTGTACATTGGAGCGCTATCTGCAGCCATTAAAGTTGCACCTGCTATTAACGTAGAAATAATAATTTTTTTCATTTTGAACCCTTAAATTCTGAAATTTATCTCACATTATAATCACAAAAATCTTAAATTAACTAAAAAGTATCTCTCTACATCTATTTTTATATATAATGTTACTTTATAACTTACTCTTTTTCTATATAATGTTACTTAATAATATACTAAATTCTCCAGCAATGATAAATATGATATAAATAGAGATAAATTTAAAGAGGCACTCAAAATAATGACAAAATTAATCAAAATATTATTAACTATATCCGCACTCTCTTTTACTACCTTGCAGGCAAAGAGTGGATACGACTACTACTATTACGGTAATGATGGCTCTAGCTATACGAAACTTAACAAAAGTGCAATTATGAAGATAGCTAAGGTTGAAATCAAAAGACTAACTATGGAGAAAAAGATTCCAAAGAGTTGGAGGTCTGTAGCAGTCTCAAAAATAAGTAAATCCAACTCTGATGACTGGAGAGTCATTTTTGAAAATTTAAAGATTAAAGATAAGTCTAAACAGAATATCTATGTTTTTGTAGGTGTGTACGGCAAGGTAAAGGGTGTTAACTATACAGGTCGCTAAGAGGAGTTTGGATCCTCTTAGTTACTATAATACTTTTTTAATCCATCCATTTTTGAGCCCATATTTAGAAGCAGCATATCTGCTATTACTAAAGCGGCCATAGATTCACACACTATAGTACCGCGAATTGCAACACATGGGTCGTGTCTGCCCTTAAGTGAGAAGTCGACCTCTTCATCTTTTGATGTGATTGTGTGCTGCGTTTTGAAGATTGAAGGTGTTGGCTTAAAGTAGACATTCATAACAATATCATCACCGTTACTGATACCGCCTAAAATCCCACCTGCATGATTAGATTCAAAACCATCAAGACGAATCTCGTCGTTGTTTTGTGAGCCTAAAGCTGTAGCACTAAGAACACCGTCACCAATCTCTACTGCTTTAACTGCATTTAGACCCATCATAGCATCAGCAAGAACACCATCGAGTTTGTAATACATAGGTTGACCAAGTCCTGCAGGTGCTCCTTTGATTAAAACACGTGAGACACCGCCCACAGAGTCATGGTCATTTTTTGCCTTTAAAATTGCATCTTTTTGAGCTTGTTCTTTTGACTCATCAAGTGCACATATGATACTGCTCTTTGCTTTTTCATAATCAAAAACTTCACTTTTAATACCGTGAATCTCACTGATACCGCTAAGTACCGTAATACCCAACTCTTGGAGCATTAGTTTTGCAATCGCACCGGCAGCCACGCGAGCTGCAGTCTCACGTGCAGAGCTTCTTCCGCCACCACGGTAATCTCTTAAGCCATATTTATGAAAGTAAGTAAAATCAGCATGCCCGGGACGAAATACATCTTTGATATTACTATAATCTTTTGATTTCTGATTAGTATTATAGATTATCATAGCTATAGGTGTACCTGTACTTTTACCCTCAAAGACACCGCTGAGTATCTCTACTTTGTCAGCCTCTTTTCTCGCTGTCTCAAACTCACTTTTTCCTGGCTTTCTGCGGTCAAGCTCACTCTGAATATACTCTTCATCAATATCTAATCCTGCTGGAACACCATCAAGCAGACAGCCTATCGCCGTACCGTGAGACTCTCCAAATGTACTAAACTTTAACTTCATACCAAAACTATTCAATTATTTTTCCTCATTTAGCAGTTTTACAGCCTCTTTAGCTGCCTCTTGTTGAGCAATTTTCTTACTTTTACCTATCGCTCTTGCGTACTCTTTATCTTGAATATAGACACCAACTTCAAACTCTTTAAGATGGTCAGGTCCTCGACTAGCAATTACTTTATACTCAGGAGTTGTCCCAAACCTTGCCTGAGTAAGCTCTTGCAGAGTTGTCTTAAAGTCACGAAAAAGTGAATCCAAAGATATATCTGCATGGTTCTCTTCTATAAGTTTAATAGCGATAGCATTTACAGTTTGCAAGCCGGCTTCAAGATATATAGCTCCTATTATCGCCTCAAAAGCATTTGATAAAAGGGATGGCTTCTCTCGTCCGCCATTCTTCTCTTCTGCGTTTGAGAGTAGAATGTATTGACCAAGACCCAGTGAACGGGCAAGTTTGTCAAAACCTTTCTCATTAACCAAAGATGCTCTGATTTTTGAAAGCTTACCCTCATCATAGTTTTTAAACTTCATAAACAGGTATTCGCCAACTATTAAATCCAGTACTGCATCACCTAAAAATTCTAATCGCTCATTATCGTAGGGCTGTTTATAACTCTTATGTGTCAGCGCTTCGATAATGAGCTTTTCATCTTTAAACTTATATCCAAGTTTATCTTCTAAAGTATCTATACTTTTACCCATAATATCCTCTTTTAATTTAGTGAAGCTTTCATCTTCTCTGCCTCATCACGTGCAAGTGTATCACATCTTTCATTTTCAATGTGACCATCATGCCCTCTAACCCAGATTGCATTTATCTTATGAGATTTTGACACCTCAATATAGTCTCTCCAAAGATCAGGGTTTTTAACCTTTTTGAAATCTCTTTTTATCCAGTTTTGAAGCCACTCGTTGATACCCTTTACAACATATGAAGAGTCTGAGATAACATCAACCGCGCAAGGCTCTTTTAAAGCTCGCAGACCCTCGATAACAGCAAGAAGTTCCATTCTGTTGTTTGTAGTATGTTCGTGAGCACCGGAGAGCTCTTTTTCCTTTTTCCCAAATCTAAGGATAACTCCATATCCTCCAGGTCCAGGGTTTCCCAAAGCGCTTCCATCACTGAAAAGAGTTATTTTCTTCACTGAAATCCTTATGGTAATCCTTAGTGATACTCCACTCCACTACGGCAGTGTCAATTGCATGACAACTACTACAGCGGTGGAATATAAAAGGATAGGTCTGCTTACAGCTATCGCATATGTACTCAAAGTTCAGTGTCGCATTTACAGAGGAGTTTTTAAGTCCTATGAGCAGGTCAAATTCAAATACTGAACTACCACTGGCGTAGTTTATATCACCTCTGGCACTATATAACTCTTTGAGATAGCTATTTTGTGAAATTATATCTAAATTCAACTCTTTGGGATTTAGACTCCAGAGCAGGTCTGTTAAGCGTTCACTTTTAGAGCTGTCAAAATTCTCCCAAGCAAGTTTTGGGTCTACACGAAAAAGATACTCAAAAACGAGATAGCTAAGCTGATGTGTTTGAGAGTAAATATCTAATAGCTGAGCGGTTTTTTCATCTACAGAGAGAGTGGTATCATTTAGAAGTGCCAATGATTTTAGATATGCCATATCATTTGTTATATCTTGGTTTAATTCATCAAGTGGTTCTAGTGCATCCAGAGCAGATTTATAATCTCTCATCTGCTCATAAACAAGTACTAGGTAGTGCAGGGCTTGAGGTGTTCTTGGAGAGTTTTTGAGTATCTCTAAGAATATCTGTTTTGCTCTCTCTAAGAAACCTGCTTTAAAGTAGGTGCGACCCAGCAGGAACATAGTCTCTTTTTTGTTCACATTGCTAGAGACCTTTAGCATCTCGTTGTATATATCTATACTTTTTTCATACTCACCATTTTTAAAATATGAGTGAGCTAGAAGTAACCATGATTTTTCAGAAAGTTCACCACTACCTATGAGTGTTTTTAGCTCCTCTTTGGATGGTAAAGAACGAAACTGTCTTAAAAACTTGTCAAGGTGTCTTGAGTCCTCTTTCCTTTTATATCTTCCCCACCAGTATGAGAAAAAAGTAATGATAAAAATAATTGCAAAGAAGATTATTATAGAAAAAAGAGGGTCACGAAACTCGATAAAAAATGTATTCATTAATCATATACCACTATACCGTAGTCATCTTTAAGGTTGTAAAAAGTGGAGTCAGAAGTAAATTCCAAGTCCTTAATCTTGCCAAGTTGCACAAGAGAGTTCTTTGGAACTATAATGCCATTCTCTTTGAAAAATTTTTTAATATTTACAAACTTTACATCTTCTACAAACTTATACTCAAACTCACGGTGCAGTTTCATTTTATCAGATGAGAACAAGTGTTCATTTACATGCAGTTGATCAGACGCATACTTGATGGGAAGGTGTCCTGAGAGGTCTGTAAGTACCTCTTCTATATGTGCATGTTTTTGGGGAAGAGTATTCTTTTGCAGGAAAATATACTTATTGTTTAGTTTGAGGTTTGGTGTGTTTTTCCAGTATTTGTATGCAGGATTTGAGACACCAAGCTTCGAAGAGATCTCTCTCCAGAGCCAAAAAGAGTTCAGTCTGTTTGGTAGATGTGACATTCTAAATGGCTCCTTTTGAAAATCTAGTGTGTAGATTATATACTTATTTTAATTAATAACTTATAATGCTAACCTTTAAATTTAGAGAGCAATATCTCACACTCTCCGATATCAAAACTGTCAACTGCTGATAAAATCTGTGTAGCGATTGTTTTTAATTCATTTGAGCTCTTCTCTTTAGAGACTCTCTCTACCTCATGTGCAAACTCTTGTATAAGATCCATATCACCTTCGCTTTTTGCTCTTTTTAGAAGCTCTTGAAGTTTTGGATACTCAGCTATTGATATATCTTCCAAGTTCTGTTTCTCATCTGAGGAGTGCACTATATCTTTCATCTTGCATTTTAAAAAATTGCACATGGAATCCATAAGTATTTCACTTTTTACCGGCTTATGTAAAAAGTCATCGAAGATTCTATTCTCCTCACTATCTTGTGTTGATACAACTGAAGCAGTTATCGCTATGACAGGCACATCTTTAAACTCTTTTATCTCTCTTACCGCTTCATAGCCATCTTTATTTGGCATTCTGATGTCCATTAAAACAAGGTCTATCTCATTCTCTTTGACTGCGTTAACAGCTTCTTGGCCATCTTTTGCTTCTAAAATAAGCAGAGAAGTGTTTTGTAGGTACTCTTTGATTAAATTTCGATTCAGTTCAATATCATCTGCTATTAAAACAGTCGCCTTTTCAAAGATCACTTCTTTATTTATTGTGCTTAGTTTTGACACTGTCTCATCACTGATTTCAACTTCTTTTATGGTTACTATAAAAGTAGAGCCAACATCTTTTTGGCTTTTGAGTGTGATTGAGCCGTTCATAAGTTCAACTAAACTTTTAACTATTGAGAGACCCAGTCCTGTTCCGCCATACTCTTTGTTGCTCTGGTTTGAGTGTTGAGAGAAGGCTGTAAACATACTCTCTTGTTGGGCCTTATCCATACCGATACCACTATCTTCTACCTCTAAAATCAGGTTAGTATGTCCCTCATTAGTTGAGGATGTAGTGATTTTGACATTGATAAAACCCTCTTTTGTAAACTTCAGGGCATTACTTACAAGATTAAAAAGAATTTGTCTAACTCTTACTTCATCAATGATAAGTGTTTGCGGTACGGACTTATCAACAACTATATTGAGATGTAGTGCTCTGCTTTTAGCTTTTTGCATAAAGATACTCTCTATCTCATTGGCTAAAACTCTAATATCAGTCGGTATATATTCAATCTCCAGTTTTCCAGCTTCAACTTTTGAGAGGTCTAAGATGTCATTGATGATTGTGAGCAGGATTTTAGAGCTATCTTGCACAGAGTGTGTATAGTTTTTATGTGTAGAGTCTTTTACACCCTTTTCAAGCAGATCGGTAAAACCGATGATTGCATTCATTGGTGTTCTGATCTCATGGGACATATTTGCTAAGAACTCTGACTTCATGTTGTTTGCAGACTCTGCTTCCTCTTTGGCTTCTTGCAACTCCCCGGTTCGAATCTCAACTATCTCTTCAAGGTTTCTGTTTACAGAGCTTAATGCCTCTTTAGTTCTGAAGAGTTCCCTATGTGTATAGTCCATGTTCTTAACAATTTTGTGAAGTACAAACCATTGAAATATTACAAATGCACCATGAAGAATAACTATGTCTAAACCGCATCCATAGTTAAAGACAATAATAGGAGTATCAAAAATAGCGACATTATACTCTTGGAGATAATTGAAAATCATGTGATGGAGTATTATGAAAAGTGATCCAAAAGAGAGAACTTTATAGTCTTTATAGATAACTAAAAAGGAGAGAGCACCAAAGATGTGAAAGTGCATCTCAATGCGACCTAAACTCTGTTGTATCATGATGATAGAGAATGTTAAAAGCACCAAAGAGACAAGATATCTAAAGTTTTGTGTGCCTCTGAATGATCTGTATGAGTAAAATGTAATTGCTGAGAGTAATCCTCCCCCTACAAACCCAAGCAGGTAAGCATTGAAGAGAAAACCTACAACAGTTGATACAAGGAACCAGTGAAAAAGTACAAGTTTGAGCATAAATAGGTCAGCATGTTCTGACCTGCTCTGTATTGCTTCATCGTTCATTTAATAATCCTCTTATGTCTGAGTTTATCTGTTTGAAATCATATGGATAAGAGTTGTAGACATATCTTAACTCTTTTGTGTTTTGACTCTTCTTTACTATATAAATATTTACTGTATGATCATACTCTGTTGTCTCCATTAAAGATTGGGCGAAGTAGACATCAAAGAGTTTTGTATACTCTCTTATAAGATTACTCTCCAGGTAAATACCTTTAAAGTTTGGATTGAAAAACTCGGCAAATCTTGATGGCAGCTCGCTGTCACTTGGAACTGAGATATCTAAGAACTCAACACCAACTTTTTGTTTTATATCTTCGTCCAGGGTCTCAAAAAAAGTGTTTAGGGATTGCAGCCTTGGTGTACATATGTCAGTGCATCCTGAGTAGCCAAAAAAGAGTAGCTTAACATCTTTGTCATCATTGAGTATGAGTGGTAAGTCTACTTCCTTTTTCAGAGCAACTCTTGAGATACCTTTTGTAAAAAAAGTGGGAACTATCATAATGAGTATAGAGATCACAACCACCAGGATAATCATCGAAGCGGATAGGAGTTTTGTTTTCATTATTTATTGTAGGTGTGCTTGATTTTTATGATTTCATCTATATTTTCAAGGAAAATATCAACTAGTTTTGGTTCAAAAGATATACCGATTTCAGATTTTAAATACTCTAATACTTTCTCGATCTCCCAAGCTTCTTTATAAACTCTCTCATGACTCAATGCATCAAATACATCGGCAATTGCAGTTATTCGTCCAAATATATGTATATCCATGCCCTTTAAGCCTTGTGGATAACCCGTACCATCCCACTTTTCATGATGCTGATACGATATTAGGGCCGCTGTTTGTAAAAGAGGATGTTTAGATTTGTGAAAGATTTCCCAGCCATAAACAGTATGCTCTTTCATTGTTGTAAACTCTTTGTCTGTTAGTTTTCCAGGTTTTAAAAGAATGTTGTCCGGAATAATCACCTTACCGATGTCATGCATTGGTGAGGCCATTTTTAAGAGTTCTGTATCACTCTCACTGCATCCATACTCACGAGCAAGTAGTTCAGAGTAAAGAGCCACTCTATTTACATGGTCCCCTGTCTCTTTTGAGCGCCACTCACCAAGTTCCCCCAAGGTGCTTAGAACCTCTTTTTGTGTCGCAACAATATCTTCTCTAAGTTCAATCTCTTTTGTAATATCAGTTCTCATGCTTATATACTCAACTATTTCGTTATCGGAGTTGAGAATTGGTATGATTGTAGCTTCGACAAAGTAAGCACTTCCATCTTTTGCTCTATTTTTGACTAAACCGTTCCAGATCTGTCTGTTTTTTATCGTAGCCCACATATTTTTAAAAATGTTTTTACTTACATCCGGGCTTCTGACAATATTGTGATTTTTACCAATAAGTTCCTCTTGAGAGTACTTAGATATTTCACAAAATTTATCGTTTACATAGGTAATAATACCTCTGGTGTCTGTTTTAGAGACAAGTGAGCCGGCATCCATCGCCATCTTGTACTGCTCAAGCAGATGTTTAGTATCAGCTACCTCGTGATGAAGCTTCTCTTTAGCTAAAAAAAGATCAACATGGGTTCTGACTCTGTGAAGTAGTTCTGATTCATCAAAAGGTTTTGTTATATAGTCTTCTCCACCATGTTTAAATCCTTCTCTAACACTCTCTTTGTTCGCATTGGCAGATAAAAAAATTATAGGTATTTTTTTTGTAGTTTCATTAGCTTTGATAAGAGTAGCAGTTT
>JBDLHW010000043.1:0-11650 GCA_039715155.1 Campylobacterota bacterium
TCATCAATAGTTTGAGTGCTTCAACAATCTCACCATTTTTTCTAATCACGTAACGGCGAAAATCAACAGCAACCTGGTCGTTTCTGCTTCTTGCAGTATGAAGTTTTTTACCAGCATCACCAATCAGAGCAGTTAAACGCTTCTCAATACCCATATGCAGATCTTCATCAGATATCTTCCACTCAAACTCACCTGACTCTATCTCAGTTTTTACTTGATTTAATCCATCAGTTATTTGAGTAAGTTCTTCGTGAGTTAAGACCCCTTGTTTTGTAAGCATCGTAGCGTGTGCTATTGAGCCTTCAATATCTTCACGATAAAGTTTTCTGTCATACATAATTGAGGCATTAAACTCATCTAACAGACTTGAAGCACTTGCAGAGAAGCGACCTGACCACATTTTTTCCATAGTAGTATATCTCCGATATAAAAAGTTTCGTATTTTAGCTAAATATGTTGATTTTACAAAGTGGAAGGGTGTAGATAGAGAAAAACTCTATCTAAAAAAGAAGTTTAGTTTTTAATTACAGGCAGGAACGTTACCGCTGTCTTTAGCGTACTCAATAACAAACTGTTTTAAGTGTTTTGATTTTTTAGTGTATCTTTTACTTTTAAAATACTTCCAAGATTTTTTAGCTTTTTTATCTTTGAGGTGAAGTTTTGCAAGAGACTTGCCCTTTTTCTTCATAAGCTTTTTCCATGTCCTAATCTTATATTCAGCAACAAAAGCCTGACCGGCTTCATGACAAGAGAGACAACGCTTTACAAAAACCTTTTGACCTTTGTATATAGCAGCATTTGCGGGAACCAGCGTTAAGAACATTATCGAGAGTAAAAATAGTACAGATTTTTTCATTTTTCACCTTGTAAAATCATTGTTTTGAACAATCTTACATTAGAAATTATTATATTAACCTTATATCACTAAAAAATGATACTTTTTATCACAGAAGTACTATAATTGAAACTTTTCATACAGACTGTCACTAAAATGCCATAAATTTTTGTTTTTTAATGTTTGTACTACAGAAGGTGTACAATCCACATCATCTGGCCACTCTCTTGTAAATCCATCCAGTGATGATTTATTAGTCCCATCTACTCCAACCATAAGTCCGGAGACAAAAACATCTCTTAACGCGTCCATATTGTTTGTAACTCTCCAGATAAGCATATAAGGATTTTTCACATCATTTTTAGCTTCATCTACAAAAATAACAATTCTGATGTTTGTACTCAGAGTCACTAAAGCATCAAAATACTCTTTTGCTGTTTTTGTTTTATTTAAACTTATAACAGTTATAGGGTTTTTTGTGTGCCTCATAAACTGATGAAGATTCACTGCATCAGGGATAAGCTCTTTAACTTTAGTTAATAACTCACTATCCCCTAAAAGATTTGGCTCCTCTACTCTGTTAGCACTGGTTGCATCAATACCTAACTTTCCACCAACCAATGTCTCTGGTGAAGAGTGGTCTAAGGCATCAAGTATTCCCTCTGTAATAAACATAGACTTAGGTGTAAATCTATTTAAAATATATGTTGCAAATGATTGATAGTTATCAAGCTTTGGTGCATTCTCATCTACAAAGATTGCATGTTTTACAAAACTCATCTGTCCTGCACCCCAAAAAGCGTGCATAAACTGTTTAGCGTGACCTTTATAGAGTGGTTGCATCTTTGCAAGGATTAGATTATGAAAACCTGCGTTTTCAGGCATGTGATAATCAATTAAGTCAGGAACTGTTGTCTTTAAGAGTGGGAAAAATATCTTTCCTGTAGCCCAACCCATATACTTATCTTCCAAAGGTGGTTTACCAACAACTGTAGCTAAAAAAGTTCTATCTTTCTTCATAGTGATAGCACTAACTTCCATAACTGGATATGGCTCTTCTAAAGTGTAGTACCCCGTATGATCACCAAATGGACCCTCTATCTTTAACTCATTTGTATCTACCCAACCCTCAATCACATAATCAACATCTTTAGGAATATAGAGAGGAGTAGTTAGAGACTTTACAAGCTGTGCCGGTGTTTTAGTAATGAGGCCATACATAAGAAGCTCATTAACGCTATAAGGGAGCGGAGCTGTAGCACACCATGTGTAGAGAGGGTTACCGCCTATGGCAATAGAGACAGGCATTTTTTTACCAGCTTTTTGATACTGATCAAAGAAGTGTGAACTATCTTTATGAATTTGCCAGTGCATTCCAAGATGATTTTTATCATAGACTTGCAGTCTATACATCCCAAGGTTTACCATCTCACCATCAAGAGATTGGGTATAAACCTGTCCCATAGTGATAAATGGTCCGCCATCCTGTTCCCACGTAGTTAGTACTGGAAGTTTATAAAGGTCTATATCTTCATTTAAGTATTTTATCTTCTGACACTCACCCTCACCCTTTAAGCGTTTAGGGAAAATATTTTTAAGTGAAAAGAGCTCTTTAGCCATAGAGACTTTACCCATAAAACTCTCAGGTGGTTTCATGTGGAGAAGATTTGTAATCTCATCAGCTACGGACTCTATAGTTCTTCCAAAGAGAAGCTCACATCTTTTGTATGAGCCAAAAACATTCATAAAGACTGGTTCTTCAAACTTAGCACCACTTTTTTTATCTACTACATTTGTAAAGAGTATAGCTTTTCCGCCATCATCTTTTTTTACTTCTGCGTAAGCTAAGTGAGGAATTTCAAGATAGATATCTAACTCTTCATCAATTACCGTTAATTCACCATGTTTTCTAAGGAGTTCTATAGTTTTTTTCATAAATTATTCTTTGATTTTATTTTTTACAGTCTTTGAGGCATTTCATCTTTAAACGCAACTTCTTCTGCGTTTTTCAGTAAATCAAGAGCACCATTAGCTATCATTTTATCAGCTACTTCAGAACCTAAGTTTTTAGACTCTGTAACATTGACAACTATTTTTTCTTGCATTATATTTGTACCGTCTGGGAAACCAAGCATTACTCTAAAAGTTATCTCATCCCCATTTTTTACGGCATTACAAGCAACAGGAGCTGAACACCCTGCTCCTATTTTAGATATAAAATCACGTTCTATCTCTGTACATATAAATGTATCTATATCTTTGAGACTCTCTGCAATCTCACGTACTTTATCATTGCCACATACTATCTCAATGCCAAGAGCTGCTTGTCCCATTGGAGGTATCATCATATCAAGTGATAGTTTATCTGCGTAAGGGATATCTTTAAGTAAATCTAATCTATTAAGACCAATCCATGCAAGGATAATCGCATCATATTGACCCTCTTTGAGCTTTCTAAGTCTTGTATTTACATTCCCACGCAAGTCTTTAACTTTTAGGTCTGGACGCTGCTGCAGAAGTTGCATTCTTCTTCTAAGGCTTGTTGTACCAACTACTGCACCTTGAGGTAGATCTTCTAAAGTTGCATAGTTATGAGACAAAAACACATCACTCTGATCTTGTCTCTGTGTAACTGCTACTAACTCTAGACCCTCAGGTATGTAAGTAGGAACGTCTTTTAAAGAGTGTACAGCCAAATCAGCATTTCCAGCAAGCATCTCATCTTCAAGCTCTTTCGTAAAGTGACCTTTTCCACCGATTAGAGCAAGTGGTTTGTCTAAAACCTTATCACCATTACTTACAATCTTATTCAACTCTACTCTTATCTCAGGGAAAGAGGCTTCCACTCTCTCTTTAATATGATAAGCTTGCCAAAGTGCTAAGTCCGAGACTCTTGTTGCAATTACTAGTTTGTCCATTTATTATTTAACCATCTCAAATTTTCTTTTTGTATTATCAACCTTACCATCAAAGTAAAGAGTCGGAGTTCCACCAACCATTAAATTTTCTGCAACATCCATATCACTGTTCAGGTGTAGTAAGACTTCTCTCTTACTCAGATCAGCTACTTTAATATTAGTCTTCATAACTTTATTAAACGCAGATAGAATCTTTTGAATATTTTTTTCTCTAGGGTCTACTTCTACTTTGTAAAGATTTAAAACCACATCTTTTGCACCTTTAAGTTCAGCTGCAACTGCTGCTTGAACCAGTGGAACTGCAGCTGGGTGAATTCTCTCTAGTGGAAAGTGATAGTAGTATATAGCAAATGTATCTGGTCTTTTTTTCATCTTCTCTATAGCAGCAGGAACAAAGCTTCTACAAAATGGACATAGTGGGTCTGAAAAAATTGCCACCTTATGTTTAGCATTTGCATTTCCATAGATAAGGTTCTCTTTTTTATAGTACTCCGGTTTAATATCCGGTTTTACCAAATCAACAAAACTCTCGCCAGTCTGCAGGTCAATTAAATCACGTGTTACGGCATCTCCATTTGAGAACCATATCATTCGCTGTTTAACTTTTCTAAATTTGTTTTGCTGTTTCATGTTTGCTTCAACACTGACTATAAAAGCATCCCAGCCTTTTAACCTATCTAGTTTCATCACCTCTACAACTTTAACATCAATAGAGCTTAAGCCTTTATTTGAACTAAACTGCTCTTTTAAAAACTCTTCAATCTCTGCATTTGTTGCAGATGAAAAAAGTAAACTACTTGATAGAACTGTTATCGTTAATAATTTCAACATCAATGACATCTGAATCCTTTTTTATATTGTTTTGTCTAAAGTTCTCTTGTGTTTTCGGTTTACAATTCCCTGATTTTACATTATAACGGTTAACGAACATGCTAGTAATCACACTAAACTGCATAACTACCCCTAGTATATCTGTCATAAATCCCGGAATAATCAAAAGGATAGCACCGATAAGTGTAAAGAGGTTGAGACTTTGAAACTGTTGCAGGTCTATACAGTTGTAGGAGACTGCCGTTAAGTTCTCAACCAGTGTTTTTCTAAAGTTTATAAGTATAGATATCCCAATAAAGGCAGTTAGCAGTATCTCGAAAAATGTAGCCAACCCGCCTATTGCAGATGAGATATTTACAGATACTAAAACCTCTAAGAAAAGATAAACTATAAAATATACCATCTATAGCAGTTCCATAATCTTTTCATAGATTTCATCCGCGTTTACAGTGGTTTTCTCTTTAGTGGAGCGCTCAAAAATCTGAACACTGCCATTAACGAGCTCTTTCCCAACAACTATCGTATATGGAAAACCTATAAGCTCTGCATCTTTCATCTTAAAACCAAATCTATCTTTTCTGTCATCAAGCATCACTTCAACATCTGCATCTTGCAGTTTTGAATAAAGCTCTTCACCAAGGGCCACTTGAGCTTCATCTTTAATGTTAGAAATCATAATATTTACCATATAGGGAGCTGTCTCTTTTGTCCAGATACAACCACTATCATCATGATGTTGTTCTATTACAGATGCAACTAAACGCGATACACCCATTCCGTAAGTACCCATGATAAAAGGCTGGGCTTTTCCGTTTTCATCTAAATACTCAGCTTTTAGAGCTTGTGAATAAGTAGTCCCCAGTTTAAAGATATGCCCTACTTCAATACCCTTAGTAAAAGATAGTTTACCTGTACAGTTAGGACAAACATCACCCTCATTCACTTCAGCTATATCTTCATAATACGCCTGACCAAGAACTGACATATCAACATTTACATAGTGGTTATCCAACTCATTTGCGCCACACACCATATGAATTGCATCTTTTAAATCATTGTCTATTACATGTTTCGCTTTATCTTGTTCTAATGGCCCGATAAAACCAGGAACTAAACCGAGTGCTTGAAGTTCTTCTTCACTCACATCTTCAATATCCAATGCACCCGCTGCATTCACAGCTTTTACCTCTTGAAGATTATCGCAACCACGTATGAAGAAGAGAACAATTTCACTATCCTCTTCATAGATAAGTTTCTTTGCAATACACTTGATAGTGTAGTAAGGATCAACTTTTAAAAACTCCGCTAAATCTTCAATACTCTTAACATCCGGTGTATGAACCTTGTCAAACTTCATATCCGGAACATCTGGGTTGATCAGACGAGCTGAACGAGTTGCTGCTTCAAGGTTTGCACCATACTCACACTTAGAACACACTGCAATTGTATCTTCACCGCTATCTGCGATTACCATAAGCTCTTTAGAACCACTCCCGCCAATAGCACCGCTATCAGCCTCAACAACTCTAAAATCAAGACCAAGACGAGTTAAGATTCTTTTATATGCCGCTTCCATAGCATCAAACTCTCTATCTAAATCTTCAGTTGAAGAGTGAAAAGAGTAACCATCTTTCATAATAAACTCACGTCCGCGCATAAGACCAAAACGCGGTCTCGCCTCATCACGGAACTTAGTTTTTATCTGGTAAAGATTGAGTGGAAGATTCTTATAAGATGTAACACGGTTTCGTACCATATCCACCATCATCTCTTCATGAGTCGGCCCTAAAACAAACTGGTTCTCTTTTCTGTCTTTAAAACGCAGCAGCTCTTTTCCGAACTTCTCTATACGTCCACTCTCAGCCCATAGTGAAGCAGGTGTAACAAAACTGAGCTCAGTCTCTTGTGCACCGGCCTTAGTCATCTCTTCATTTATAATATTTTCTATCTTTTTAATAACACGCTTTGCTAATGGCATATAGTTATATAAGCCACTGGCAACCTGTGAAATAAATCCTGCACGTGACAGATAAACATGACTGGCTAAAGTTGCATCTGACGGTGCCTCTTTAGTTGTTGGGATAAATGCTCTACTTCTTCTCAATTCATAACCTTTTTAAATCTATCTGGAATCTCATCTTTCTCACTGTTTGCCAACATCTGCATAACACCAGAGATACTATCTGATTTTGGCTCATGCGACACTGCACGCATCTTTGATGTCATATCGTGTAAAAATCTTTTGAGTGTCTGCTCTGCTAACTTTTTAGCTTCACCGGCATACTCTTTTGGCAGGTAACCGTTCTCTATTGCTCTAGACGCTTCAACTTCTGCTGTTTTGTAAGCTTTGATGTAGATATCTTTTATCATAGGTTCAACATTAAGAGTATCTAACCACTCAAAGAACTCCACAACACTACGACCAACTATTCCGTGGGCTTTTCTAGCTTCTTGCTCACGCAGGCCTCTGTTCTCATCTACAATCTCTTTTAAATCATCTACAACAAAAAGATTTATCTTTTCATCTTTAGAGTAGAGTATGTCACGCGGTACAGCTAAGTCAAACCAGTATCGCTCAAACTCACATGACTCAATAATATCATTGCTAATAATTGGTGTATTTGAAGAGGTAGCAGTATATAAAATCTCAAACTCATTAATAGCTTTGTCTAACTGCCCATACTCTAAAACTTTTGCACCACACTCCTCAGCAAGTGTCTCCGCCTTCTGTTTTGTACGGTTCATAATGTAGACATCTGCACCATGACTAATCATATGCTTAGCTGTTATCTCACTCATCTCACCAACACCGATAATAAGCGTTTTTTTACCACTCACATCATCTATAACTGATTTTAATTTTGAAACTGCAACACTAGCAACTGAGACAGGTTTTGAACTTATATCTGTTGCATTTCTAACCTTAGCAGCACACTTAAAGGCAGCTCTCATAGCATGTGCTATTTTCTTGTCACAATGCTTTTTATCATAAGAGAACCTAAAGGCATCTTTGAGTTGTCCTGCTATCTGTGTCTCACCTACAACCATAGAATCAAGTGAAGAGGCAACTGAGAAAAGATGGTGAATTGCAGTAGAGTCATCATATATATCAGCACGCTTTTCTAGCTCTGCCAAAGAGAGACCCGCACGATCACTCAACATCTCAAATATATGAAGTTTTGCATTTTCTATATCACTACAGCTACAAAAAATCTCCATTCTGTTACATGTAGAGATTAAAATTGTCTCATTAATTGATTCAGCCCTATTTAGCTTAGTCAAACACCCATTAAGGCTCTTATCACTTGGATAAGTCAACTTCTCTCTTATCTCCAGAGAAGCATTTTTATGTGAAAAACTTACATTTAAATAGTGCATTAATAACTTCTTTTTATCATTGTTTCTAAAATACCTACTAGCTCGGCATCATCACTAAGTACCACTTGGGCTTCATTTGATAATTTCTGAGCTAATTTAAATGACTTGGCAACACTATTGTGTTTTTCCATCATCTCTTTTATCCAAAGAGTGTCTTCTTTTTCAATCTTCTTAGCATGTAGTGAGACTAATCTCTGCTTATCTGATTCATTCAACTCTTCGTATAAATAGATATACGGAAGTGTACACTTCCCTTCTACATAATCATTCATAGCGGGTTTCCCGAGTGTAGCCTCATCTGCTGTAATATCTAAAATATCATCAATAATCTGAAAAGAGAGTCCAAGGTTTCTTCCATAAAGAGCATGTTTATCTGCATCTTTACCAACAAGAATTGCACTCGCTTTTGCTGCTGCTTCTATAAGAGTTGCAGTTTTTAGGTAAAGCATATCAAGATACTTCTCTTCATCACTGTTGAAGCTTTCAGCCATGTTGACATCCATCATCTCTCCTTTAGAGAGAGCAGTTACAGAAGCAGAGATAGTTTGTGCAACATCTTTATCAAAACCAACCAATTCCGTAAATGCTTTAGAGTATAAGATATCTCCAAGCATAACAGCTGTTTTACTTCCATCCGTTGCATTCACTGATGCAACTCCGCGTCTTGTCATTGCATCATCTATCACATCATCATGCAGAAGACTTGCAGCATGAATAAGTTCAACAATCGCAGCTAAAAGTGGCGCTTTTTCATGTTCTGAAGCTATTTTTAAAATCAACTTTGCACGTAAGCGTTTACCACCGCTGAGCATACTAAAAAGACGAGTCACCTCATCATATTCACACTCTTGTATCAGTCTTGCTATCTCTGCTTCAACTCTTTGCATTATCTCTCTTTCACATTTTTCATATCTTGCAGTTCTATCTGCATCTTATCATCAGACAAAAAAAGCTCAAATTTAGCCTTTTTTTTCTCATTATCAAACTCTTTAAATTTAACTAGCACATACGGTACTTTATAAAAATCAGCTCCGCGAGGTTTTAACTCTAACCTAAAACTTCGATTTTTACTTCTCAAATAGAGTATATTTTGTGCAACCACTCCATCATAAGAGCGATGAATCACAAGTCCGCCATTTTTGTACAGAGTCCATCTAAATTTAAAGAGTCTCTCATTTGAATCGTATTTTACAAGAATTTTCTTTTGTTCATCCTTTTGTAAGGAGACTTCTGTTGTATCTCTAAAATCATTTGCCTCTATAGAGCCAAAAAGAAGCGTTAAAAAAAGAACAAAATTTATAACATTAATCTGCTTCTGCAATATAATTTCCTACGGTTTGTAATACTTTCTCATCAACCTCAACATCCATATCCATTAAGGAGAGTGGAAGTCCAAAAGATTCGACTTTTACAAAATCTTTATAAGTCACCAAAAGTGAATCTGAGCTATCTCTACTTAAAACATTCTCTAGTTCATCTTTACTAAATGAGTGATGATCTTCAAAATAGTTTTTACTCACAACCTCAGGCAGATACTCATCTAACCTCTGTGGTCTGGCTATGGCTGTTAAAAGTGACATTTTATCACATCTATTTTTAACTGTGACTACCCTCTTAAAATCAATACCCTCTTTTAATACAACTGCATCTTTTGAAGACCATAGTCTTTCTCTAAAGGGACCTGATGGCAGACAACTACTGTTTTGGCTTTTTACTTCTATAAGCAGGTCCAGTTTTTCTATGTCGTGTTTGGAGTAGGCATCATCCAAGAAAACAATTTTTGCGCCCATCTCTTTAGCTTTTAGTATCCCTTTCTTTCTATCTTCACTTACTATAACAGTTGCATTTTTTAGCTTTCGTGCATAAATCATAGCCTCATCACCACTGACACTCACATCACAAAGAATATTTTCCTTCTCTTTTACAACATGTAAGCCTTGAGACTCTCTTCCATACCCACGCAATACGATAGCCACGTTTTCATATCCAAGAGCTAGAGCAGTAACAAGCGGTGTCTTACCACTACCACCTACAGTGAGGTTTCCTACGCTTATTATTTTAAGACCAAATTTTTCTGGAGTTTTACTTTTAAAACGCAAGTACATCAGTGCACAATACAGCCAACTAAGAGGAAGAAGTAGTAGTGAGATTAGTTTTTGTAGAAGGTTTGGGTTGTAGAAATACTCCTCAACCCAAAATACAAGAGATTTTTTCAACTCTGTTTATACTCTTGTTTTAGCTATTTTTTTAACTTTATCAATTACAGTTTTAACATCACTGTCACCCATAGCGGCATAAATTGGTAAAGATAATACCTGCTGGTAAGAGCGAAGAGCAACTGGAAAATCATTTACACGAAGAGAGTATTTTGATTTATAGTAGGTTAAAAGATGAAGCGGAATATAGTGAAGTCCGCTACCGATACCCTCATCTCTTAGTTTAACTGCAAAGGAGTCACGGTTTTTATCTACTTTAATAACATATAAAGAGAAAGGATTTTCAGCACTCTCCATACTTGGAATTATAATATGCTCAACTCCCTCAAGTGCTTCACTGTACATTTTAGCAATCTCTTGCTGCCTAATTATATTATTGTCCTGCTCTTTTATCTGGGCACGAATATATGCTGCATTTAACTCACTCATAGAGTAGTCATTACCAATATCTATCACATCATAGATATACTCCAGAGCATCTTTATCACGTACAATTGCATGATTGGAAAGAAGTGTTGCTCTCTCCATAATCTCATCATCATTTGTAACAAGCATACCACCGTTACAGATGTTTTTCTTTAGATGAGACGAGAAGTTAAAACAGGTAATATCTGCACCTGTTGAACCGATTTTTTTGCCATTATATGAAGCACCAAGAGCATCACTTGCATCCTCTACAATTTTTACATCATAGATACCAGCCATTGAGTAGACTCTGCTTAAGTCAACAGTTGCACCACCGACGTGAGTAACAATTACTGCTTTTAACTTTTTAGACTTATTGTCTTCAAGGTAATTCTCTAACTTATCAAGGTTGATGTTATAGCTACTCTCATCGATATCTATAAAAATGGGCTCTGCATCGAAATGACGTACAACTTCAGGTACGCTAGGGTGCGCATTTACTGAACATACAACTTTGTCACCGCGTTTAAGATCGAGTGCCAGCATTGCTAAATGAAGAGCTGATGTTCCATGTGAAGTGGCAAGTGCAAAATCTACACCAATATATGCAGCAAACTCATCTTGGAGTTCCTGAACTTGGTTTATATCTTCAGCATCTAAAACATCACTTACATTTGAGTGTGCCTCACGTGAGCTCTCATATTTACTAAATGGTATTTTCATAGGGTATATTCCTTATTATTATAAAGTTATATCTCTTGGATAATTAAAATCATGGTTCAACGTTCTCGATGTTAGCTTTGCGATAACAGGCATTTTTCTTTTAAAATGGTTACGAAAAATTCGCTGTAAAATCATATCAAACATCTTGGCATCTATGCCACGTTCAAGTATCTCATCTCTTGTTAATCTATCTTCCACATAAAGCTTCATGGCTTCATCAAGTTGGGCATAGGTGTAACCCAAGTCATCTTCATCACTCTGCCCATCCCACAAATCTGCAGAAGGCGGCTTTTGAATGATACTCTTGCTAACTCCCAAATACTCTGCAAGTTCATAAACTTCAC
>JBDLHW010000044.1:0-11640 GCA_039715155.1 Campylobacterota bacterium
TTTATGGCTTCTGTAAGCAGTCCACCCTGCTCATACCCTACGTAACCCGGAGGTGCCCCAACTAGACGGCTGAGGGCGTGTTTCTCCATATACTCACTCATATCAAATCTTTCAAAGTTTATTCCTAGAGTGTCACTAAGAGCAATAGAGAGTTCAGTTTTACCAACTCCAGTTGGTCCTGAGAATAGAAATGATGCTATTGGTTTGTCTTTTGGTGTGAGTCCAGCCTTTGATATCTTTATAGCTTTACTAACTTCTGCAACTGCATTATCTTGACCTATAACCCTTGCTTGTAAATCACTGTCCAGGTTCTTTAGAGATAAAGCTTCATCTTCATTAATCTTAGAACCAGATATTCCGATAATACTTGATATTGTTTTTTCAATATCAGTAGATGTTACTTTCGTTCTTTTTTTGTTCTTTAGATGGAAGGATGCAGCTGTTTCATCAATAATATCTATAGCCTTGTCTGGTAAAAATCTATCAGTAATATAGCGTTTTGACAGGTCAACTGCAGTTTTCAAAGATTTATTTGTATAGATGACATTATGATGATTTTGATATTTGTCTTTTAAGCCTTTAAGTATTAAATAACTAGTCTTAGTTGATGGTTCATTTATATCGATTTTAGAAAATCTTCTACTTAAGGCTTTATCTTTTTCAAATCCATTTCTATACTCCGCAAAGGTTGTTGCTCCCATACATTTTATCTCGCCAGAAGCAAGTGCAGGTTTTAGTTGGTTTGCGGCATCCATAGTTCCACTTGTAGCACCAGCACCTATAAGTGTGTGTATCTCATCTATAAAGAGTATAGCATCTGGTATCTTTTTAATTTCATCCATAACACCTTTTAGGCGTTTTTCAAAATCACCTCTATACTTTGTTCCGGCAATGAGAGCACTCATATCCAGTGCATATAGTTTTGCATCTTTAAGAATATTTGGTACTTTTTTAGCAACTATATCTAAAGCAAGCCCTTCTGCTATAGCGGTTTTACCAACGCCAGGTTCCCCAACTAAAATAGGGTTATTCTTTTTTCTTCTACAGAGTATTTGAGTTACTCTTTTAATTTCACTACTTCTGCCAATTACAGGATCGATTTTTCCATCTTGAGCTTTTTCTAAAAGATTAATAGAGTACTTATCTAGGTTAGACTCTTTTTCACTGCTTTCAATCTCATCATCATGTGAGATGATCTCTAGAATATCTAATCTTGAAATTTCATATTGATTGAGTAGCATAAATGAATAGGTGTTTTCCTCTTCATACATTGCAGCTATGAGGTCACCTATGTCAGCAACAATCTGTTGTGCTGCTTGCAGGTGTTTAACCATCTTATCAATAAGTCTTGAGAGTGCTACACTTTCATGTGGATTAGTTTCAATATTGTCTGGCAAAGGATCAATTTGTGATTCTATATATACCGCTAAATCCTCTTTCATTTTCTTGACATTTCCACCACAAGAACTAATGATAGAGTAACCCTGTTGTGATTCTAAAAGGAGAAAGAACACATGTTCTATTGTTAGATATTCATGACGCATCTCTCTAGCATAAGAGATAGACTTTTGAAAAACATCATTGAGTGCTGGGCTAATCATTTATTCTTCCTCCATTGTGGCTTTTAGGGGGAAATTATTTGCCTTTGCCTGTTTAGAAACTTGCATCACTTTGGTCTCTGCGATTTCATGTGTATAAATACCGCATAATCCTCTATCTTGCTTATGAACTTCCAGCATAATGTTTTCCGCCTCTTCAAAACTTTTACGAAAAACATTCATCAAGATACCTACGACAAAATCCATAGATGTGTAATCATCATTAAGTATAAAAACTTTATACTTTTTAGGATATTTCAGCTTTGTCTCGTCCATTAATTCAAATTCTATACCTGTAGCCATCTTATCCTACTTTGCTGCATTTAGGAAGTCATCTATAATATCTTGCGGATTTTCAAGTCCAATAGATATACGAATAAGTCCCTCGCTAATGCCTAAAAATTTTTTTGTATCTTCATCAAAATCTCTATAGATTGTTGAAGCCATGTGAAGTGCTAAAGTTCTACTGTCACCTATATTTGCAGTCAGGGTTGCTAGTTTAGTTGAGTTTAAAAACTCAAAAGCCTTATCTTTAGTTCCCATATCAATAGTGAGGAGTGTACCACAACCATTTGAGAAATCACTTAAGTATCTCTCGTTTTGTGGATGTGATTTCAGTGATGGATGATTTACTTTGAAACCATTTTTATCCAACTCATCAGCTACTCTCTCAACACTTTGAACAACTCTTTGCATTCTAAGAGGCAGTGTCTCAAGTCCAAGCATTGTCTGATAACTAGAGTGTGCGTTTGCACTCATACCAAAGTCTCTCATCGCTCTTTTTTTAGCATTTGGAATAAGCGCCATCTTTCCGGCACCTTTGATAAACTTAGCTAAGAAGCTGTATCGTGGAGTTTTAAACTTATCCTCACCATCATTAACAGCGCGAAAAACTGCACATCCACCAAGAGCAGAAGCATTCCCAGAGATAATTTTAGTAGTTGAGTAAACCGCTATATCAGCACCAAGTTTGAGTGGAGATACACTCATTGGAGTTATGGTGTTATCAACTATAAATGCAACACCAGCCGCGTTTGCAATAGCTGCAATTTTTCTAATGTCCGGAAGTCTCATATTTGGGTTTCCAACACTCTCTAGAAAAATAATTTTTGTATTTTCATTTATAGCGTTTGTAATGTTGTCAAACTCATCTACATCAAAGAAGTGTGTTTTTACCCCAAAACGTGAGAGTGTTTCACTAAAGAGTGCATATGTTCCACCAAAAAGCCCACCGATTGAGACTATCTCATCTCCGCTTGAAAGAAGGGACATAGTTGCCAGAGTAGTGGCCCCCATGCCGGAGCTTGTTGCAACAGCACCAATACCACCATCCATATCTGCCATAATTGACTCTAGTTTTGCTGTAGTAGGGTTACCCATTCTTGAGTAGAGAGGTTTTTTTACACTACCGTCAAAAATTCCTTCCCCTGTCTGGGCATCTCCATAAGCAAAAGATGCAGAAGTGACAAGAGCAGGGCTTACTGCTCCCTCTTTATTTCCAACCGATTGGACAAACTTAGTACAAAATTCTTCAAAATTATTCATTATCTATATACCCTCTTTATAATGATCAATTATAGCGAAGAAGAGATAATGTTTTCTGATGAATATAATTTATGTTAGAATTATGTTTATATTAAAAGATATGAGGAAGTATTTATGCAAGATAAAACGAACTTAGATAAGTTAAGCGAGAGAGTATCACAAATCCTGCAAGAATATAATTCACTGAAAAGTGAGAATGAAACTCTAAGGAATGAGTTAATACCTTTAAAAGCCGAGAGAGAACTGCAAGATACAGAGATAGAAAAGCTTAGAGAAGAAAATGCAATGAAAGACTTGGAAATAGAAGAGATTGTAAATAAAATAGAAAGTATCTTAGGCTAATAATTTATGAGTAAAAAGATAAGTCTTCATATAGGAGGTCGGAAGTTTGATGTTGATGTAGATGAAAATTTTGCACCATTTTTAGAGCATCAAATGGCTAAAGACTTCAATGTTGAAGGGAACAATGACTTAAAAGTTTTGCTCCAAGCTTATGTAAGAAAAAGTCATGAACTCTATGCTCAAGAGCAAGAAATAGATAAAATCCTCAAGAAGATAGATAAATAAGCAAAGATTTATAATATTATAAGTTAAAAGTGCTATAATTTCGGTCTCTCAAATATAGAGATGGTGTGCGCTCGTAGCTCAGCTGGATAGAGCACTGGTTTGCGGTACCAGCGGTCACACGTTCGAATCGTGTCGGGCGCACCATATAACTACAATAATTTTACTTCACTTTGAAAATCTTGAATTAATCTTACAAATGTCGCGGAATAGAGCAGTTCGGTAGCTCGTCGGGCTCATAACCCGAAGGTCACAGGTTCAAATCCTGTTTCCGCAACCAATACTAAATCCTTTATTTATAGGCTTTATAACAACATTTTTTAAACAAATTTAACTAGACTTAGATCTTCGTATCACTAAGAAAAATTAAACATCTTTTAGAACCTCTCAACTTGTTATCTTCCCTATTGTTAAATGATTTAATGAAAATTAAAAACAAAAGGAAACAAATGTCAATTAGAAATATAAAACAGACAGAAAAAGTGAAAGTGCTTTTAAGACTGTTAGATAATCAAGAGAACATTGAAACAGCTTGCAGTAAAGCTGGACTTAATGTCGAAGTAACAAAAAAATTCTTATCTCTTTGATAAGAATATAATCCTCTTAACCTTATATAACGAAGTAAATTTAACGATACTCACGGCATTTATTTAAGGTAACCTCATTTTTATAACATTCAAACCAACAACTTTCTAAACATCATATTGTATTGTGATTAATATTTTTTAATTATTAGTGATATATAGAAACTTTATATTTTGCAAAGGATAAGTGTTTTATAATAATCTCGAAAGGTTGTTATGTTTATTCGTATTTTTATATTCCTGGTTATTTGTTTTCAGTTTTTGTATGCCAATGTAACTATTACAGATGGAAAAGCAACGTATGCTGATTTTTCAATATCTTATTTTTTTGATGATACAAATGAGATGAGTGTTAAAGATGTAGCTAAGCATAATTTTACACAAACTATTCCAAGTCAATTTACTTTAGGTTACACTGATAAGAACATCTGGTTTAAATTAAAAATAGAAAACAAAAGTAAAGCGAGTGATTTTATACTTTTTTTTACTGAACCGTTTTGGGATAAATTTGATTTATATGAACAGACGCCAAATGGTTGGGGAAAACAACAAGCTGGTCTCTTAACACCACTCTCTAAACGTAAAATTGAAGATTCTTTCCCAGCATTTCCAATAACTATAGATGAGGGAGAAACAAAAACACTATATGTTAATGGTCAGACTGTTAATGGATACCTCGGAGCTTTTGAACTTTATACAAGTAAAGAGTATTTTAGACCAGGTCGCTTTGACATAAATACTTTTTATCGACTCTATGCAGCGATATTAATTATTATTGTATTATTGAATTTATATCTCTTTGTAGAGATGAAGGAACGTATAAACGCGTACTACATAGGATATGTGAGTGCTTATATCGTTTTTGTAAGTATGTTTAGTAGCTCATATCTCTATTATGGATTATCAGGATGGAGTCATGGACTTCATACTGTTGGCGCTGTAGTTTTAATGTTTATTTCTCTGTTTTCTAATAGTTTTCTTGACCTTTATAAGAATTATCCTGTTGTAGATAAAATATTTAAATCATTTACTATTATTTTTGCTGTTTTTGCTTTAATGATGAGTTTGAATATGCCTTATTTTACTCTCATTTTTAATGTTTTTGCTTTTATGTTTATGACAGCCCTTTTAATTATGGCTACTAAGACTTCTACGCAAAATAATATACAAACAAAGTATTATTTATATGCTCTAATTATTTATATGCCAACCATGGGGATGATGGCTCTTACTTTTGATGGTGTTTTGCTAAACAGTGATTTTACTAGGTATTCTTTTTTAATTGGAGCTCTAATTGAGATTATACTTTTTTCCCTTATTCTTGCTAGTAGATTTCATATTGCAAAATATGACAAAATTCGTCTTCAAAAAGAATTGTTACTTCAAAAAGAAAAATATGAAGAATATCTTGAAGAAAAAGTAATACAGCGAACACAAGATTTAGAAAAAAATAAAAAACTACTAGATGAAGCACAGCGTATTGGAAAAATCGGTAGTTGGCAACTTGATTTAGTAAATAATACTTTAAGTTGGTCAGATGAGATTTATAATATGTTCGAAGTTGATCTTGCTGTAGAGCCTTCATATGAAATATTTTTAGAAAATATTCACCCTGATGATAGAGAGCTTGTAAATGAAGCATATGCAAGCTCTTTAAAGAATAAAAAACCATATGAAATAATTCATCGTTTATTGTTAAAAGATGGAAAAATTAGATATATAAAAGAGCAATGTGAAACGAAGTTTGATGAAAAAGGTCATCCCTTAGTCTCCATCGGTACAGTGCAAGATATTACTAAACAACACCAGATGGAGAATGAACTCTTAGAGCAAAAAAATATACTAGACCATCAAGCTCATCATGATTCCCTTACAGGACTTCCAAATAGAGTACTGTTCAATGATAGACTTGAGCAAGCCATAGAAAAAGCTAAAAGAAAAAATTCTAAAGTAGCACTTTTATTTATAGACCTTGATCATTTTAAAGAGATTAATGATTCTTTAGGGCATTCATTTGGTGATGAAGTTTTAAAAACTGTTACTTCTAGATTAAAAGACTCTATTAGAAAAGAAGATAGCTTAGCAAGGTTTGGTGGAGATGAGTTTACAGTTATACTAGAGGATTTAAATCAAGGGCAAGATGCATCTTTAATCGCAAGTAAGATTTTATTATCTCTGTCTAAAGCTATTGATATAGAAGAACATATAATGCATGTGTCAAGCAGTATCGGTATTAGTCTATATCCAGATGATGGAGAAGAGATTCAAAACCTTCTAAAGTATGCAGACTCAGCAATGTATAAAGCTAAAGACGAAGGAAGAAATAACTACCAATATTATAGTTCAGAGATGACAGAACTAGCATTTGAAAGAGTAGTAATGGAAACAGCTTTAAGAGCTGGTATTAAAAAGGAAGAGTTTGTAGTCTATTATCAGCCTCAAGTAGATGGAGTAACAGATAAGCTCATAGGTATGGAGGCACTAGTAAGATGGCAACATCCAACTATGGGCTTAGTATCTCCTGCTAAATTTATTCCTCTTGCTGAATCTACAGGGCTTATCGTTGAACTTGATAGATATGTTATGAAAACAGCAATGAAGCAAATGGCTCAGTGGTATAAAGATGAATTAAACCCTGGAGTACTTGCAATGAACCTAGCGGTAAAACAACTTAAACAAGATGATTTTATTGATCTGCTGCAATCATTACTCGAAGAGAGTAATTGTAAGCCTCAATGGATAGAACTAGAAGTGACAGAAGGTCAAGTAATGAATAACCCAGAAGAAGCTATTAAAATACTTCAAGGGATTAATGACCTAGGCATAGAATTAGCAATTGATGACTTTGGTACAGGATACTCCTCCTTAGCATATCTTAAAAGACTTCCTATCAATAAACTAAAAATAGACCAAGCCTTTGTAAGAGAGTTACCAGATGATGAAGAGGATGTAGGAATAACAAGAGCTGTAATAGCACTTGCGAAAAGTCTAAACCTAAGAATAATCGCAGAGGGTGTTGAGACTAAAGAGCAAAAAGACTTTTTAGTAGAAAATGGATGTAAAGATATTCAAGGCTATTTCTATGCAAAACCGATGCCGGCTGATGAGATGGAAATAGTTCTTCAAAAAGGTTTAGTATAGTAAAACAGATAATATTTTTGACCCTTCTTACATCATTAAGTTTACATGCGATGATCTTAGAGCATACAATTACACCAAAAGATTTAGACTCATCAAAATATATGCACATAAATATCTTAGACTCAAAAGAGTTAAAGTTCGAGGCATTAGATGGTATAGATGTGACAGAACTTTCAGCTTTGGCATATAAAGACTCCACTCTTTATGCTTTAAGTGATAAAGGTTATTTATATCACTTTGATATAGAGATTAAAAATTCCAAAATTAAAAGATTATCCCTGAAAAAAGCCTTTAAACTAAAAAAGAAATCTGACAAAAGACTCAAGAAAAAAAAGAGAGACTCAGAAGGATTAGCATTTTTAGATGATGAGCTGCTTATATCTTTTGAGAGAAAACATCGAGTAGAACTTTTTTCTTTAAACGGAGTGAAAATTAAAAAGGTCAAAATAAATAAGAGTCTCAGAGATATTAAAAATTATGAGAGTCAAAACAAGGGCTTAGAATCTGTTGCATACTCTAAAAAATATGGAGTGATAACTGCCCCGGAACTACCTTTAAAACATGAAAATAGAAAATATCACACACTCTACGCCAAAGATAAAACTTGGAAGTTTAAAGCTGAGGGTAGTATTACAGCTTTAGAGTTTATTGATAAAGAGAGAGTGCTTATTCTGTTACGGGAGTTTAATGATTTTACAAGAAAGAGAGTTATTACTCTTAGTGCCGTCAATCTATACAACTGTAAAAAAAGAGTATGTGCAAGTAAAACTTTAGCTAGATTTGATTCATCTGAAGGATGGAAAATTGATAACTTTGAGGGACTTACAAAAGTTGCTAAAAACAGATACTTAATGGTTAGTGATGACAATGGAAGTTTTTTTCAAAAAACACTATTGGTGCTTTTTGAAATAGTTGATTAAGAGTTGATTTCGTTCTTTAAAATTCTAGAGAGTTCACTGCACTCTTTGATTTTCTGTGAGTAAGAGAGTTGCTCTTTTAGAAGTATATCTATGTAGGCACTTCCAACAATAACACCATCCGCACCCTCCACTTTAGCTTTGGCAGTTTTTGCATTTACCCCAAAACCAACATATACAGGTGTTTGAGTATATTTTTTAATTGAGGCTAGAAAAGGTTGCAGGTCTTCTGCTGAACCAGAACCGGTAATACCTGTGTATGCTACCATATAGATAAACTTTTTAGCATCGCTAATAATCTCTTCTATACGAGCTTCACTATCTGTAGGTGCTACAAAACTAATGTTAGCCATATTGTTGGCATCGAAGAGATCTTTGTATGCCAATGCTTCTTCATGAGGAACATCAGGAATAATAAGTCCATTAACGCCCAATTCACTAGCAAGAGGAATAAGCTTATCCATATTTTGTTGATAAAAACTGTTAAAGTAACCCATCCATAATGTGTCTACGTGAGGTGCCACCTCTTTAGAAATCTCTAAAAGGTCCTTAAATTTAAATCCAAGTTCAAGAGCTTTATGGTTTGCTTTTTCTATTAAAGGACCATCTGCAACAGGGTCAGAAAATGGAACTCCAAGTTCAAGAGTATCAACTCCGCTCTCGCCAAGAGCTAATGCAAGGTCTATGCTAAAAGATTTTTCTGGATATCCAGATGTGATGTATGCTACTAGTTTTTTCATATATTTTTTTAATCTTCCAAGTCAGGTAATTTTAGTAAAGAGAACTTTACGTGAGTAAGTTCGTTATCAAGTTTAAGATCATCATGCCAAGATGCAAAAGTATCACTAATCTCAAGAAGCCAATCCACAGTCTCTTTTGTAACAGGAGTATCTCTTTTTCGGAGTTCTTCCAAGGCATCTTCTACAAATGAAGCTAATTTATTCATTGGAACTATTTTTAGATAGCCAGAAGCTGATTTGATGTTGTGAAAAACACGAAACAGCTCATCAGTACTTCTCTTATACATGTTGGGTTTTGAGAGATCGATTATCATCACTTCCATGCTGTCAACCATCATAGAGTAGTGGTCTAAAAATTCATCAACAATCTCAAAATCAAAGTTAGCGTCTAAATCGCTTCTTATTCCCATAAAATAATTCTCCTATATGGTTTGGATTATAGCAGTTTTTAGTTAAAATACTTTTATGAATAAAAAACTTACGATATCTTCTATAAAAAAGAGTAAAGGTGTAAAGCCTTTAGTGATGATTACAGCCTATGATGCACTGTTTGCAAAGCTTATAGAGCCTAACAGTGATATGATTTTAGTCGGCGATAGCTTAAATATGAGTTTCGCGGGTAAGTCTGATACTATAAGTACAACGCTTGAGCAGATGATTTACCATACAAATGCAGTATGTATGGGTGCACAAAACAGTTTTGTGGTTTGCGATATGCCTTTTGGTACTTATATCAACAAAGAAGAGGCACTTAAAAATGCCATTAAAGTCTTTCAAGAGACACCGGCTGATTGTGTAAAAATCGAAGGTGGCGAAGATAAAGCCGACATAGTCGAATACCTAACTACAAATGGAATTGCTGTCTGTGGACACATCGGTCTTCTGCCTCAATCTGTCAGAAGTGAGGGTGGCTACAAGGTTAAAGGTAAATCTAATGATGAGCAGGTGCAGCTTCTTGAAGATGCAAAAGCAATAGACAGAGCCGGTGCATTTTGTATAGTTCTAGAGGGTGTAAAAGCTGATGTTGCCTCTGCAATTACTAAGGCTGTTTCTGTTCCTGTTATAGGAATAGGTGCCGGGGCTGATGTTGATGGTCAGGTTCTTGTATTCTCAGATATGTTGGGGCTCTTTGAAGAGTTTACACCAAAATTTGTAAAAAAATATATGGATGGAGCATCTCTAGTGAAAGAGGCTCTAAAGCAGTACTCTGATGAAGTTGTAGCAAAAGAGTTTCCTCAAGAAATTCATACTTACTAAGAGAAGTTAATGGAAAGATTAGTTGAAATTGAGACATTTAGTGCCGATGAAGAGTCAAATGAGATAACACTCCGCCCTGATGCATGGAGTGAGTATATAGGTCAAGAGCAGATTAAAAAAAACCTTAGTGTTTTTATAGAGGCTTCTAAAAAGCGTGAGGAAGCACTTGATCATGTCCTCTTTTATGGACCTCCGGGACTTGGAAAGACTACTTTGGCACTTATCATTGCTAATGAGATGAATGCAAACATAAAAGTAACTGCCGCTCCAATGATAGAAAAAAGTGGTGACTTAGCCGCAATCTTAACTAACCTAGAAGAGGGCGATATACTATTTATAGATGAGATTCATCGACTCTCTCCAGCTGTTGAAGAGATACTTTACTCTTCTATGGAGGATTACCGTATAGATATTATTATCGGGAGTGGACCGGCTGCTCAGACTGTGAAAATTGATCTGCCACGTTTTACTTTAATCGGTGCGACTACAAGAGCGGGGATGCTTTCAAATCCTCTTCGTGACAGATTTGGTATGAGTTTTCGTATGCAGTTTTACAGCTCACTTGAACTGGCACAGATTATCGCTCAGGCATCAACTAAACTAGATAAAGAGATAATCCACGAAGCAGCACTTGAGATATCTAAACGCTCACGTGGAACTCCTCGTATTGCACTGCGTCTTCTTCGTCGTGTTCGTGATTTTGCAGATGTGGCTGATGAGGTAGATATAAATCATAATAGGACACAGTACGCCTTGGACGAACTGGGAATCAACTCACATGGATTTGATGAGATGGACTTAAGACTTTTAAAACTTCTTGCTAGTGCAAATGGCAGAGCAATGGGACTTAGCACTATTGCAGCAGCTCTCAGTGAAGATGAAGGTACAGTTGAAGATGTTCTAGAACCATACCTAATTGCAAACGGTTATCTGGAGAGAACGGCTAAGGGAAGAAAGGCTACAAGAATGACTTATGATGTACTAAATATTGCTCACGTAAATGAAGATGGGACGCTCTTTTAATGAAGCCACAGTATTTTATTGCCATTCTTTTTGCAACTTCTTTGTATTGGATGTACCTTTTGTATGCTCCATTTTTACTCGGTATGACAATTGCAGCACTACTTGCTGTTTCAACTTCAAATATACAAGACTACTTTGAAAAACTCTTTGGACATAAGTTTTTAGCAGCTTTAGTCTCTAGCTTTTTACTTGCCGTTCTGTTTTTCGCACCACTTGGTTACTTTTTAGCAACTTTGACTATTCAACTCAACTCTATTGAACCGGAGATGGT
>JBDLHW010000045.1:0-11621 GCA_039715155.1 Campylobacterota bacterium
TTAACATCTCCTCCCATAAAACCTGAAACAACATCTGTAACCCCATCTAAGTTTTCAAAATGGTACTCAACTCCCCAAAAGCACCCACCTGCGAAGTAGGCCTTTGATAAATCATCAGACTTTTTCTCTTGAAACTTCAGTGAGATAGAGTTCACACAGTGTCTTGTGTTTTTATCAGTAAAACCCTCTCCTGTAAAGACATGACCAAGATGTCCTCCACAGTTCGCACAGATTATCTCAGTTCTCATCCCGTCTGCATCTTTGACTCTTTTTACTGCACCAGGTATCTCATCATCAAAACTGGGCCAGCCACATCCACTGTCAAACTTTGAACTTGATATGTAGAGTGGAGTATCACACTGTTTACATAGATAAGTTCCATCTTCCTTATGTTTATAGTACTTTCCGCTGTATGGTCTCTCTGTACCCTTGTTTATTATAACCCTGCTCTCTTCGTCCGTTAATTTGTTTAAAACTTTTAATTCTCCTGCGTTTAGACTAAAAGAGCTCAGTAAAACTATACTTACAATTATCTTCAACATAATAAATCTCCTTCATAGTATCAAATATTATTATACTGTTACTATTTCTAACAAAAACTATAAATTTACTTTAATTTTTTAAGTAACTATTACATATATATATTTTAGTGACATTTATGTGATAAAATAATGGAATGAAAACGGCTATGAATTTTTATAAATTTTTAAATACTCAGATTATAGTAATGCTTTTACTGACGATTACTACTGGTGTTGGGTATATCTATATGGGCTTTATCCATGACACACTGCTGCCCTCAGTCATCTGGTATATAACAATGCTTCTCGCATCTCTTTGGGGTTACAGACTCTATAGAGAGTTTACAGACTCAGTTCTTACTCTTGATGAAAAAGATAATTGGCACTCAAGAGCAAAAGTATTCCTTTTCATATATTTTTCATTATGGACAGTGATATTTTTGATAAACGTATCTAGTGAGTATATTGAACTGCACTATATTGCCATAGCTACGCAGCTAGGTACCTCTGTTGTATCGGCTACACTCCTAGTCTCTGAAAAAAAACTCTCCAGAATTACTCTAGTAACTCTTATGACACCTCTTTTTATCTACTTTTTACTAGTCAATAATTTTTACAGTTACCTACTAGCAGTCTTTACAGTTGTACTTGCAGGAGTATTGATATATGCAGCTACAAATACATATAACTATCTTGTTAAAAATAGATATCAGGCCTATAATGATTACCTGACAAAACTTGGTAATCGTCGCTATTTTATTGAGCTGCTTGAAGAGTCTATCAAGTCACAAAAGAGTAAAAATGATTTTAAGTATCTTCTACTCATAGATCTAGACCACTTTAAAAACATTAATGACTCCTTAGGTCATGATATAGGGGACAAGTTACTTTTTGAAGTCTCTAGGAGAATGAGTGTTCATGCTCAGAGATGTAAAAACTCTATAGCAAGATTAGGCGGGGATGAGTTTTGTGTACTCAGCAACTCTTTTAAAACTAAAGAGGAAGCACTCCAAAGAGCTGAAGATTTTTCACAACAACTTCTTCGTGATATAAAAGAGTTCTACGACATTGATGAACACCATCTCTATATAAGTGCAAGTATCGGCCTGAGTATTATGAATAACCCTCAACTTGAAGCAAATATCTTTCTTAAAGAAGCAGATATAGCGATGTATGAAGCAAAGTCTCAAGGACGGGATGGAGTTATTCCCTTTAATGAGGAACTAGCAAAAAAAGTAGAATCAAGACTGGAAGTTGAAAGACTTCTTCACTTTGCACTAGAAAAAAATGAGATATATTTAATGTATCAGCCACAACTCAACTCATGTAAAGAGATAGCTGGTTGTGAAGTTTTAGTCAGATGGGAGAATGAAAAACTGGGAAATATCCCTCCTGATGAGTTTATACCGATATCTGAGCAGACTGGGTATATTATAGAACTAGGAAACTACATACTTGAAGAGTCCTTTAAAACTCTGCGGGATTGGGACGATAGAGGTATTGATATGAAGCAGATGTCTATCAACATAAGTATGCGCCAACTATTTCACTCCTCTTTTATAAGTGGAGTCCAAGATCTGTGTGCCAAGTATTTAACTCCTGAACTCTCTTCAAAAATTATATTTGAGATGACAGAAACAAGTGTAGCTGAAGATATAGATAGGTTAATAGGCAATATGAATACACTTAAAGAGTTTGGAATCAGGTTCTCTATGGATGATTTTGGTACGGGCTATTCATCTCTGAGCTATCTTCGTCAACTTCCAATCGATGAGTTAAAAATCGATAAGTCATTTATAATGGGTTTAGATGATACCAAGGATGGTAGAGATATGGTTAAAACTATACTTAACATTGCTAAAAATCTAAACTTGACCATCGTTGCAGAGGGTATTGAAAAGGCTTCCCAAAAAGAGTTTCTTATCCAAGAGAAGTGCGATATTTTACAAGGATACTTTTTCTCAAAGCCGGTAAAAAAAGCTGCGTTTGAGAGTTATATAAAAAAGTTTTAAACCCTGCAGTACTTTGTTAAAAATGCATTAAGTTGATTTGCAAACTCATGGGCGTCTTTTTGTCCAAATGGCTTTGGCCCCTTTGTAATCTCACCACTCTCACGTATCTTATCCATTAGGTTTCGCATAGCCAGATACTGTTTTATATTATCAACGCTGTAGAGCTCACCTCTGTGGTCTATTGCGTGAGCATCTTTACTTATAACTCTATCTGCTAGTGGAATATCAGCTGTTATAACCAAGTCACCCTCCTCTACCATCTCCACTATTTTATCATCAGCCTCATCTGCTCCGGCATCTACAATCATGTAAGTGATGTTTTTTGATTTTCCAATATCAATCTTCTTATTTGCCACAACAAAAGCAGACAATCCTAGTCGCTCAATCGAGCGAAAGAGTATCGGTTTTAAAAGGTTGGGAAAGGCATCTCCATCAACATATATTTTAAGCATTAATCAACTCCAACTTCTTCTCACGTGAGAGCTTTTTTATCTCATACTCACGTTTGGAGGCACTGCTTCTATTCTCTGACTTTTCGCTATAGACAAGTTTAAGCGGTCGTCTTATCTTGGTATATTTCGCACCCTTATCGGAGTTATTATGCTCATCCAAACGCCTCTCCACATCTGTAGCAATTCCAGTATAGAGAGTCTTATCACTGCACTCCAAGATATAAACATAGTAAGACATCTATAGACTCTCTTTTAAATCAGTCATGAACACATCTAACATAAACATAATTTCTACTAGCATAACAGTTGTTTCTTCCTCCATCTCCATACCAATGATAAAGATAGGCATAGTCTCTCATGCTGTTATCAAGTTCTGAACTCCAATATGCTGTATTTCTATATTTTCCATGATTATACTCTTGCATATCGTACAGAGAGTTTATAAATGGTTGTTTTACTGCTGGAAAAATTGTTGCCAACTCTTTCACCGTTGGAACCCTCCAGCCTTTCACCCCGCCTAAAGTTAAATTTTTGGCATACTCTTTTGCCTGATAAAAATTTAAAAAGCCTGACTGACTTCCATCTTTTTGCCAAAATAGTCCTGTTTGTGTATCTTCAACAAACTCTCCCCTATCTATAAAATGACCATAACTTATACTTTTGGGTTCCACATACGCTTTTTCTATTTTTTTGGTAGTTAGAACTTTTTGTTTTAACTTTTTCTCTACATATCTATTTTTAGGCTTTTTATTTAAATTTTTCAACACCTTAATAGCTAGCTTATTTCCTTTAGCAGCGGCTTTTTCATAAAAAAGTTTTGCTTTTTCTATATCTTTTTGAACTCCAAAACCGTTATAGTACATATATGCAACCGCATACTCTGAATTACTGTTATTAGAATCAAGAGATTTGTAAAAGTAGTCAAATGATTTTTTGTAGTCTATCGCTTTAGAATCACTATTTAGATAGAGTATACCCAGGATATAATTTAAATTTTCACCGCCATTTTTTAAAGCTTTTTCATACCAATATATAGATTTATGAATATCTTTGGGGAGTGTTTTGCCTTTTTGATAAAGATAGGCCAAATATTGTTGAGCACGTGCACTCCCATTCTTTGCTGCTTTCTCATACCAAATAAGAGCTTCTTGAAAATCTACATCTACAGGGTAGCCTTTTTCATATACTTCACCTAAAGCATATTGTGCTTTGCTATTATCCAGATATCCAGCTATATGAAACTGAACAACCTCCATATAACCTATCTTGTTAGTAGTTAATGTCCTCTTGGGCGAAAATATTACGTAGAGGCCCAATGTAACTATAAGCATAATAGATATGAAACTAAACATTTTAGAGATTGGGTTATTGCTACTCTCTTCACATGCTATTGGTTCACAAGAATCTACATTGTATTTCACACCTTGCTTCACTAAACTCTTAAGCTCTTGCAATGTTTTAAATTTTTCATTTGAATCGACATCTAACATACGATTCACAAGTCCACAAAGTGCTTTTGAATACTTCTGATTCGGCTTTAACTCTTTAATCTCTTGATGCTGCCCTTTTGTAATCAAAAAGTGCGCTAAAAGCCCTAACTGCTTTATCATCTGTTCATCATCTGTGTAACTGATAATATCAATTGAGTTATTGACAATTATATTTTTCTCTTTTGTAATAAGGAGATTATCAATATTTAGATTTAAACTTAAGTTTAGTTGTTTTAGTTCAAGCATCATATCGAGAATAGAGTCTAAAGTTCTGTTTATTTCACTTTCACTAATGCTATTGGATAGTAGGTACTTTTTTAGTTTTAAATCAGTGGAGAGTTTTGATACTGTGTAGAGTTTTTGATTGTACTCAAACATCTTATCAACAGATATAATATTTGTATGATTAAACAAGAGCAGTTTTTCATATAGAGCTCTCTTTGATATATCATATTCAGAGAGAAGAACAGTTTTATCAAGTTTAAAATCTTCTACTTTATAAGTTACCTTATCATCATAACTGTCAACAATTTCTTCAACTAGGTAGTCTTCTATTTGAGTACGCGGAGCTAATGTTTTCATTAAATAACATTCTATCTGAAATTTAGTTAGAATTAGCATCACAAAAGGATATATTTTGGCATTTAATTTAGAAAACACTTTAGTTATAGGTATCTCGGCAACAGCACTCTTTGATCTGACAAAAGAGGATAAGCTTTTTAGAGATGAATATAAAAAACATCCTGAAACTGCTATAGATATTTACAGAAAACATATGTTTGAGAGTGAAAACAGTTCACTTGAAGAGGGTATAGGTTTTCCACTTGTCAAAGCACTCTTAAATCTAAATAGATACAAAAAAAAAGATGAAGCTCCACTTGTTGAAGTAGTTGTAATGTCGAGAAACTCACCTGATACGGGAGTCAGAGTTTTAAATACTATAAGAGAGTTAAATCTTAACATCACTCGTTCTGCATTTACTGCTGGAGAGTCAAGTGCTGATTACCTTGAAGCATTTGATGTTGATCTTTTTTTAACTACAAATGAAGATGATGCACAAAAAGTTATTGATAATGGTGTTTGTGCTTCAGCCGTTTTAAGCACTCCCCCTGAATACAAGTGTGATATACTTGATGAGCAGGTGAGAATCGCTTTTGATGGTGATGCAGTGCTGTTTGATGAGAGTAGTGAGCTTGTCTATAAAGAGGATGGAATGCAAGCTTTTCATGAAAATGAAGAGAAGTCTCAAGATATCCCCATGAGTGAAGGCCCCTTTGCTGCATTTTTAAAAAAGCTTGCAAAACTTCAAGAGAGACTTCCTATGAAAATGGAATTCTCACCAGTTAGAATAGCAATTGTCACAGCCAGAAATGCTCCATCAGACCTGAGAGTTATCAAAACACTAAGACACTGGGGAGTCTATGTTGATGAAGCCTTTTTTCTAGGTGGAATCGAAAAGAGTAAAATCCTGCAATCCTTTAAGGCTCATATCTTTTTTGATGACCAAGATGTTCACCTTAAAAACTCATCTTTAGTTGTACCATCGGGAAAAGTACTCTACCCATCACATTCAAGGCTTAAAAATCACAAGTAGTGATAAATATATTACTTTTATCGTGTCATTTTGTAACAAAATTATTATAAGTAATATCTAGCTATTGTAAATAATAAAAAGTTATATTATAATCATATATAAATTTATCACAAAATAATTATTTTTTTTTGATACCAGGGTTTAAAATATGAAAAAGCACAACATTTTAATAGTAGAAGATGACGATATTACTGCGTTAAATCTGAATATGTCACTACAAAAAAATGGTTATAATGTTGTCTCCATGTGTGATAATGCAGCAGAAGCAAAGAGTAAGATTGCATCATACAACCCTGACATTGTAATCATAGATATCTCTCTTCAAGAGAGTACTGATGGAATTGAACTGGCAAAAACGATTAGAACTAAGCATAACATTCCGTTTATATACTTAACATCATATACTGATGATGATATTATCTCACAAGCAAAACTCACAGAGCCTTATGGTTATATCGTAAAACCATTTGATCCTGCTTCACTTCACGCGACTATTCAGATGGCACTCTTTAAATATGAAGTTGAAAATGAGAGGAAAGAGGATATCAACACATTAAAAGTTGATAAGCTAAACCTTGAAAAACTTCTCTACTCTAAAAAGGCATCTGATAAGCCCATCGTGCCATTTGGGGATAAGTATCATCTAGATATCAGTATCTGTGAGACTTTTTACAATGGTAAGAAGATAAAGCTTACTAAAAAAGAGAATGCCTTCTTAAGACTTCTTGTTGCACAATTAGGTCTTGTTGTAAGTTTTGAGCAAGCTATGAACTATGTTTGGGATGAGAATGGTGCTACTGAAAACAGTGTAAGAACTTTAGTGTGGCGTTTGAGAAACAAACTTGAAACCGACATTATTAAAAATGCTTCTGGAATAGGATACTACATAGAAGAGTAACACTTAAAGCATCTTATAAATGAGTGTTAGTCATAGTTAGAAGCTTTTAACTGTAGCCTTAGCAACTATTAAGAGAACCTGCTTGATAGCACTCAGTCATAAGATGCTCTATACTCTGCTAAGAGATTTTTATTCCCCCTATAATTTTTTTCATATCTTCAAAAGCAGCTTCATAATCATACTCTCTATTTTCTGCCTTAGCCATTTTTTCCATCTCACTAGAGTTTAACTGCAGCGCTTCTATTCTAAAATTTCCACTTGAACCTTTTATACTGTGTGCGCTTAGTGCTATCTTTTTAAAATCACGTTTTTTGATTGCGTTTTGCAAATCCGGAATAACTTTTTTCATCTTTTTAATAAATAGTCCGAGAAGCATTATCAACTCATCATGAGTTAACATAAGCTCTTCACTCAATTTTTCTGCATCTAGGCCAATTATTGATGCAGTGGATTCACTTTTATCCGCTATGTTCACAACATCCAAGGTATCTAGTTTAAGATACGACATAAAAACACGCTCGAGCTCTTTTAAAACAATAGGTTTACCCAAAAATGAATCAAAACCACTAAGAAGTCCTCTCTCTCTGGCACCCTTAATGACATTAGCAGTAAGTGCCGATACAGGAGTATGTCTTAATCCATTGGCGTTTTCAAATTCGAGAATCTTTTTAACAGCAATATTACCATCCATTACAGGCATCTGCTCATCCATTAGTATCAAATCATACGAATTCTTCTTATATAATCTAAGAGCTTCTAAGCCATTTTCTGCCAAATCAAAGGAGAGCCCATACTTCATAAGCAGTATCTTAATTAGCTCCTGATTCGCTTCATTATCTTCTGCTACTAATATATGCCCTTTAAATTTTTGAGAAATATTTTTTGAATAAGGTAAAAACTCTTCAGGGTGCATTAAGCCTTCAAAAACCGTATGTATTTTTGAACAATAGAGAGGAAAACACATAGTATTAATATGTTTATAGCTATCGTATATATCATACTGCTTACTCATAAGTGCAACAAACTTTTTATCTGAATTTATTATCTTATTTCTACACTCATTATCACACTCTTCATGAACAAATATAGCAACATCAAAGTCAGAGTCAAAACTATCTCCAACCCTAATATCCATTTTGAAAATCTCGGCATACTTTATAAATGCATCATGTTGAAAACTTGTCTTAAGATCTTTAGCATAGACAAGCATTTTAAGTTTTTGAAAATCTTGTATATCTTCAAACACCTGACACTGCTCAGTATGGACATCAATTGGTATCTCCATTGAGAACGTACTGCCAACTCCAAGTTCAGACTCAACATGCACATAACCATCCATATGTTTGGCTAACTGATGACATATGGAGAGTCCCAAACCTGTTCCATCACTATTTTTATGTTCAGAAAACTGCGCCTGAGCAAAAGCTGTGAAAATATTTTTCATATCCTCTTCAGCTATTCCGATTCCACTATCATTTACATTAATTCTTAGTGTTTTATTATTACAAGATGCTTCTACTCTGATTACACCGCCAACTGGAGTGAACTTAATAGCATTGCTTAAATAGTTGGATAGTATCTGTTTAATTCTTAGAGCGTCACCATAAAGCTCACGTGGTATAACAGGGTCTATAAAAGATGTAATTGTTATCTCTTTGGAGTTTGCACTAGCAACGAAAAGTTCCATTGTATGACTTAGCTCTTCGTGAAGTGAAAATATTTTAGGCTCAATTGTAAACTCGCCACTTCTAAGTTTTGAGAAGTCTAAGATATCATTTATAATACTTAAAAGGTTCTCCCCACTACTTAAAATAATATCAAGATAATTTTTATGCTTTTTTGAGATATCCTCTTCTATTAAAAGATTAACAAAACCAAGAATTGCGTTTAGGGGAGTTCTAATCTCGTGTGACATATTAGATAAGAAGTACTCTTTAGCCTGTCCGGCTTGCAGTGCCTCTTGTCTTGCATCTATCAGTTTTTCAAAAATAGTATCTGTATAAAACTTTAAAATTCCTCTAAAATTCATATCATATATGTATGAAATCTCACTAAATAGCTCTTTTGTATTTAACCCTGAATCATATGAAAAATCAAGCATTGAACGGCGAAAATGGCTACATATCTCAAAGAGTTCATCAGCACTGATTTCTCTAAATTTCAGATAAGCTAATAACTCCTGCATTATAGGACAGTTACCAATTTCTCTCTCTCCAGATATTACACCCATAAAGTAATCAAACACTCCGCTTGCATACTTATCTAAAAAGAATTTTTCATCAATATTGTGAAGCTTTAAAATCTGATGTGGAGAGTCATACGAGACCCACTGCAGTAAAATTGTCTCTTTAGCATCCATAAATACATTTTGTACAGCTATTAAATTAGGGACTGTGTTTTTCATTCTTACCTAGCCAATTATAAAATATGACACTAGCATCAGAAGTGTCAACTTGCTTAATGATATCACTGTTGTACCAATTATATTGCCTATCTGGCAACTGGTACAAGATGTATACTTTTTACCCTCATATTGAGCATAGAAGAAATAGAGTATATTTAATCCAAGTACTCCAAAAGATATGTTTAGTTGATAAGACCATAATGAATTAAGTCTCTCAACTTCACTGATGAATAGAGAATAAATTAGCAGTGCAAGCATTATAGCCATAATAATATTTATAATCTTAAGGATTTTATCACGATTAAATTCAGTTGGACAACTTTCAGAAATAGCAATATCACTTCCAAACTCAAGTTTTTTCTCAAACCTTTTTTTCTCATCATTTGACAGCTTATTAATAAATGAAGAACCAAAAGTATAATCTATTTTTCTCTGCAGAAGTATACTTAGCTCTCCCTCAGCTTTTAGTGAGTGTTGTTTGAGTTCTCTATCTTCATAAACTACAGATATCTTCTCATGTCTGGTTACTTGAGCACTTAAACCGGGGAAATAGGCTGTTCTCTCAGTAGTAGTGACTTTTCCTGATGTATTAAAGAGTCTTGGGTTTATCAACTCCAAAAAAGTTCCATCGGAATTTTTAATAAGAATAATATTATACATATAACCTATCTGAAATGCAGCAAGTCCGTCAAGAGAGTTTTCCTCAATCGTATCTTTAAGGTCATCTATTATCGATGATATTTCATCATTGAATACTCTGACATCAGTTGAGTACTCCACACTTGGAGGTGTTGGATAAGTAATAATCTCTCTTACCATTAATAAAAACCTTATGAATTTTTCTCAAAAACAGAGTTTTGTGGCCTTAGCGGGTTGTAGGGACAAAAGTGTCCCTGCCATTATAATGCATTAATAGTGGTTAGTGACTTTTGCTTACAACTACTAACATTTTTAGATTTATAATTATAAATCTAAATACTTGAAATATAACACATGTTCTCATCCATTTTGCAAATGGACCAGGTGTCATTGTTGTAAAATTATTACTATAGGCCTTAATATTTCTCTCGCCATGTTTGCCGTGTGGTTTTTCTGCCATCTTCAATTCCTTAATTTTATTTCATAAAATGAAGGGAACCCCCTCATTTATTAATAACGGTACCGGAAGTGAATTCCGCCACCTACGTTAACACTTGGTTTTACCCTCAAGGGGCACCTCGTCCTCAGCGGAAAGCTCAAAATGCTAGCATTTTAAACTATACGCCTTTCTCTATTCTGGGATTAATGTCCAACCAGTTTTTAACTTAGCTTTCCAAATGAACAGGTGGTGCAGTATATGTTTTATCCAGTGACCTGCAAGACCAATCTCACCAAATGTATAGTCAGTATCACGACCAGTACCCGGATACTTCTCAAAGTCCGGAACAACAGGATAAATAGTCATGGCTGCCGCTGTACCGTTAAACACACCTTTACCTGCAGATGCAACACACGCAGCACCCATATGAGCCATAGAAGCTGTATGCAGTGGAGCATCTTCGCCTTTAAGTATTCTATCACAGACACTATGAGCAACCGTCTTACCCATAATACCTGAAGGCATACCGGTACGAGGCGGTGTAGGGTTAATCGGTGTTCCATTTGAAGAACTCATCGGTTTTGATATTGGGTGCGGAGGGGCAAACGCGATACCACAAGCAAAAAGATTAGAGTAAGTTGGATTTTGATAAGTCTCAGGCCAATCACTAGCTTTCCAGTTCTCATAAGTTCCAGCACCATAGTTAGCATCTACTTTCATAAATCCGTTTGGAGCGAATATAGTATCAGTGATATCCTCACCATCTTTACCGAACGCTTTTATGCCAACACCGGCAAATGGAGGGATAAGCATAGAAAAATCAAACTCCTCCTCATCCATAGTACCATCAAGCAGTTCATAATGAACCTTACCTGCTTCTACCTTATTTACATGTGCTCCGATAATCCACTCAACATCACGTTCTGTAAAGAGAGACTCTGCAAAGATTTTTGAACTAACAGCAAAGCCCATAGATTTCATATGAAGTCCACCAACACCAAAGTCACCTAAGAAAGACTCATTCGATATCCACTTCATATCTGCCATATCACGAACACCTGCTTTTTTTAGTTCATGCTCAATATTAAAGATATACTCAAACGCAGCACCTTGACATGTACACATACCATGACCGGTACCGATTAAAAATGCTTGACGCTCGCCAGCTTTCA
>JBDLHW010000046.1:0-11289 GCA_039715155.1 Campylobacterota bacterium
AACAGTGACAATACGATCTTTTTACAAAACTCACACGCTAGAGAGCTGTGGGAACTACTAAAACTTTTAGAGTTTAAGAGTGATGATTATGAGGTGAAGTTTAACTCACGCTCTTTTCTTGTAAAGAGTTCATCATATAAAGATAAAATCATGCTCTCTGCCATAGACATAACAGAGCAAAAACGTAAAGAGAATCTTGCAACCATGGGTCAAATGGCAGCGCATCTCTCTCATGAAATACGTAATCCTATAGGTTCTATCTCACTACTGAGTTCCACTCTGAAAAAGAGGGTTATTCCGGAGAATATCCCCATTGTAGAAGGGATACAAAAATCGGTAAGCCGTAGAGATAGAATTATCAAAGCAACTTTGATGTTCTCTAAGGGTGTAGAGGCTAAAAAAGAGATATTCTCTTGGAGTGAGCTAAAAGAGTCTATCAATGAGTCTATTGAGTACTATGCCTACTCAAAAGATATAGAGTTGCTCTTTCCTACGCAAGACTTCAGTATAAATGCAGATAAAGATCTTTTAGAGATGCTCTTTTCAAACTTCATTATAAATGCCATTGATGCAATTGAGTCAGACGATGAAGAGGATGGTTTAATCGAAGTTATGTATGAAACAGATGATATTTATCATATCTTTAAAATTTACGACAGTGGTATAGATATTGAGAATAAAAAAGATCTATTTGAAGCCTTTAAAAGTACAAAAGTTAAAGGTAACGGTTTGGGTCTTGTTTTATCTGCGCAGATTGCTGAGGCTCACAATGGAGCTGTTAGGTTATTAGATAGCCAGAGGAAAGGCTTCGAGGTAAAGCTGGCTATTTAGGAATAAAACTTGCTGTCCTCTTAAAAACAGAGGGAGATTTATCATGCCTATAATTCATAACAATGTTATGCAGCTTTTAGAGTTTGTGAAGATGGATAGTTTCTATGTTGTTTGTCACTTTAAGTGTAGTGTTACAAAAAAAAGTGTGATTTCAGCAGTGGCCTTTGAACCATATGAGGGCAAGATAGAACTGAGATGGAAAGATATACTTTTGCACCCTATAAAGTCTTACAATAGATACTATCATACACCTATAACTATCTACGGCAGTGATTGCTATGAGACTATAGTCCTGAAAGCCTTTAAAAAAGTTGCAAACAGCTTTAAGTGGAGCTCCCGAGAACAAAAGTATATACATATCTAAAAAGGTGATTTATGAATAAAGAGTTGGTAAAGATACCTTTTACAACATTAGATTTTTACAAATACGAAAAAAATGGTCTGACATTTTATGAATTTGATGCTACAGAGTGTCAGCCACCAGAACCAATGGTAAATGCAATAAATGCCCTTAAAATGATAAAGAGTAAAAAAGAGAGAGTAGTGGGTACTTTTTTCCATGAACCATCCCCCCTTTATGCGAAAATATCAGACCATTTTTCTTACAATGCAAAAGAGTTGGACAGTGGAGATTTTAAAGTAACTTTTATGCTTAAGTAACTTGTTTTTCTTAAAGAAGTTTCTAAATAAATGTGATATAATTTTTACAAATTATACTATAAGGCGTACCTAGTGAATAATCTTACAATTAGTCAAAAAATACATATTCCATTGATCTTATCAATTCTGATAGGTTTCATCATAATCATGCTTAACTATTATTACTCTGTTGATGAGATGAAAAATGAAACTTACACAACACAGGAAAATTCTCTACGTACAGTGTATAAAGAAGCGATAAATGGCAAGTATAGTATAGGTATTACCAACGCAATCAATATCTCTAAAAACTATGATGTAGTGAGAGCTTTAAAAGAAAATGACAGAGAAATTGCTATAAGTGGTCTCAATGCTATTTCTAAAGAGTTTAAAGAGAGTACAAATTATAAAAATATAAAAGTTCATATTCATGATGCTGATGTGAAGAGTTTTTTAAGAGCATGGAAACCAAATAAATTTGGTGATGACTTGAAGTCCTTTAGAAAGACTATTGTAAGTGTTAAAGCTACCAAAAAACCCTTAGTAGCTATAGAGCTTGGTCGTGCAGGTTTGGTTCTGCGTGGTTTAGCACCTGTTATGGATAGTGGTGATTATTTAGGCTCTGTAGAGTTTATGCAGGGACTTAATTCAGTTGTCAAGGGTGGAAAAAAAGCTCATGGGTATGATATGGTAATAGTTATGAAAAATAGCTATCTATCAACTGCAACATCTCTGGAGGGAGCTCCTAAAGTTGGTGACCATAGGCTGGCTGTAAAAGAGAGTGTTGTCAATAAAGAGTTTTTAAATGATTTAAAGAGTGTAGATATTTCCAAAACAGAGGGCTATACGATTACGGATAACTATTTTGTTGTTTCAGATCCAATTGTAGACTTTTCAAATAATGTAGTTGGTTATGCCCTATCTGGAAATAAAATTTCGAATGTAAACAGTGTTATATCAAAGTCTGAAGATTCTCTTGTAAGACAGGTATACATTATGGCCTTCTTAGACCTGTTTATATTAGTGTTTTTGGCGATGGTTATAAAGTTTGCTATCTCGAAGCCTATTGTAAATCTTGATAGAGTAGCAAAAGAGTTAGCTGAAGGCGATGCAGATCTTGCAATAAGATTACCAGTTAGTACAAATGATGAGTTAGGTAAGGCGCTTACTAGTTTAAATATATTTTTAGATAAAGCAGAGAAACTATCAGATGATGCTAAAGTTGAAGCAGATAGAGCTATTCAGTCAGCAAAAGAAGTTGAAAATACTATGGAGAAAAATAAAACGACTTTAATCTTGGCAAATAGTATGATTACAGGATCTGTCAAGAACTCTAACAATCTTCGTGACAGTATGGAAGTAAATTTGGAAAATGTAAATGATGTTAATCTCTTAAATGCAGAAACTGAAAAAGTAATTGCAAATGTTACTACAACTACTGATGAAATTATTGGGACAATATCAAATATTACAGAGATGATTAGTGACTCCAGACTCTCTTCAGAACATTTAAGCTCAAATGTAGAAGAGATATTTAATGTTATATCATTGATTAAAGATATTTCAGATCAGACAAACTTACTTGCTCTAAATGCAGCGATAGAAGCAGCACGTGCTGGTGAACATGGACGTGGATTTGCAGTTGTTGCAGACGAAGTTAGAAAGCTAGCTGAGAGAACTCAAAAAGCGACGAGTGAAGTTGAAGCAAATATCAGCGTGTTAAAGCAAAATTCTACTAGCATGGCTGAAAATAGTGAGTCGATTGAACAGCATGCTATCTCATCCCAAGATAAGTTAGATAATTTTAAAGATATACTCGGTGAGTTGATAACAAACTCTGAAAAAATATCAAAAGATAATACTGTGATTGGAGATGAACTCTTTGCTAATATGGCAAAACTTGATCATATGATTTATAAAAACAATGCATATTCAGCTGTACTTGAAAATAAACCAAATACATCACTCGCTAATCATCAAAATTGTAATCTTGGGAAATGGTATGCAGGTGAGGGTAAAAATAAGTTCTCACAAGATGATGCATTTAGGGCTATTTTAGAGCCTCATAAAAGAGTTCATGAGAATGTTTTAAAAGCTATGCAATTAGTTGAGAATGATGATGGCAGTAACAAAGATGAGATAGTTAAGCTCTTTAAAGATACTGAAGATGCTTCCAATGAACTCTTTAATCATTTAGATAAACTGGGTAGTTAATAGTTAAAGGAGCTTATTAATGTCTAAAGTATTAATATTATCAGGTGCAGGAATCAGTGCAGAGTCTGGAATATCTACTTTTAGAGACAGTGATGGACTTTGGGCAAAGCACCGTGTGGAAGATATCTGTAGTGCCGGGTGTTTGGATACAAACGGTGATGCTACAAGAGCGTTTTATGATGAAAGACGTGAGGATATAGAGTTTAAAGAGCCAAATTATGCCCACAAAGTTATAGCTGAATTAAAACATACTTATCCAGACGATATAGCTGTTTTAACTCAAAATATAGATGATATGTTTGAGAAAGCCGGAATGCTGCAAGATGAGATAGTGCATCTTCATGGTTTTCTACGTGAGCTTAGATGTAGAGCTTGTGATGAAGTCTTTGAGATTGGATATAAAAAACAAGAAGAGTGCTTTAATGCTCAGTGCCCGGAGTGTGGCGGAGAGCTTCGACCAAATATTGTCTTCTTTGGTGAAGCGGCTCCTCTCTATGTGAACCTCACGCAAGAACTAAACCAGTGTGAACTTATTGTAATTATCGGTACAAGCGGAAATGTTTTAGATGTTACCTATTTTGCACAGCTTGTCAACAACTCTATCCTTAATAATCTGGAGCCAAGTGATGCTATAGATGACAACTATTTCACTAAGGTTTATTACTCAAAAGCAACGGAGTCGATAGGTGATATTGCTGAGTATATTGAGGAGTTTTTAGCTTCTCCTTAGTGTTTCTTCTCATTTTTAATTATTTAAGCCACTATTAGCTTATTTTCACTAGAATATCCCTTTTAAATAAGGACTTATTTCTATGAAACAATTTTTATCGATTTTTAGCTCTATGAAAACGATGGCAATCTTAATGTCAATCTTCGCTGCGGCTATTGGGTACGCTACATTTATTGAGAACGACTACGGGACTGTCACTGCAAAAGCAGATGTCTATAATGCGAGATGGTTTGAAGTTCTAATGGCTGTTTTAACAATCAACTTAATACTAAATATTTTTAAATACAAGATGTATACGATTAAAAAAGCACCGATTTTTATTTTTCACCTCTCTTTTATAGTTGTCTTAATTGGTGCTGCGATGACTCGCTATGTCGGTTACGAAGGGACTATGCATATTCGTGAGGGGAAAAGTGCCTCTACTATGATCAGTACAGATACTTACTTTAGTGTAAATGCTAAAGCAGGCGGTGAAACTGTTTCTACTGAACAAAGCCTTTACCTTTCAAAAAGAACGACAAACTATATATCTTCATCGTTAAATATAGACGGTAAAGATGTTCATGTTAATCTGGTTGATTATATCCCAGATGCTATAGAGACTACAATTGCTGATAAAGATGGAAAAGCGTACGCTTCTATGATGGTTACTGGAAACGGAAGAGGTGAGCCTATAACCTTAGGTGAGGGTGATTTCTTTGAGAGTGATAATTTTGTTCTAGATTTTAATTCGGGTAAAACTTTCCAAAAGCCAGTTATTCTGCTTTATGTAGAAGATGATAAGTTCTATATGAACTATGATATGACTCTGAGTTTTTTAAAGATGGACACTAATGAGAATGGTACGGTAGACCCAAATACTAAAGAGCCGTTTACTACAAGGACTCTTTTTAGCTTTGATGGCGGTGGTTTTGTCCTTCGTGAGTTCTTACCGCATGCATCAAAAGCAATTGTTTCAAATCCAAATGCATCACCACAGCAGCCAGGTACTGATGCCTTTAAATTTAATATTGATGTTGCTGGTGTTTCAAGGGAAGTATTGATATATGGTAAGATTGGAAGAATCGCAAAAGAGTATCATAATGTAGTCAATGGTGTAGATGTTCATCTCTCATATGGTTCAAAAACGCTTAAACTTCCATTTGAAATTTACCTTAAAGATTTTCAACTAGACCGCTATCCTGGTTCTATGTCTCCAGCCTCTTATGCAAGTGAGGTTGTTTTGGTAGATAGAGAAGAAAATCTTGAGATGCCATATAGAATTTTCATGAATAATATTTTAGAACACCGCGGATATAGATTTTTTCAAGCTTCATATGATCAAGATGAGCAAGGAACAATTCTTTCGGTAAATAATGACCCGGGAACCCTTCCATCTTACATAGGGTATTTTCTTATGGGCTTAGGAATGTTCTGGTCACTCTTTTCAAAACAGCATAGATTCTCTAAATTGGCGGCAAAAGCTAAAAAAGCGAGTGCGGATAAGGCACTGGGTCTCTTGCTTGCCTTTGGTTTAGCACTCAGTGTCACTCCTTCTCGCGCGACTGAGGTAGACCCCGCTATAAAAACTATTTTAGCCTTTGATAGAGTCCATGCGGATAAGTTTGGTACTCTTATTGTTCAAGACAGTGGCGGTAGAATGAAGCCTATGGATACACTCTCTACAGAGATATTAGCTAAGATATATGGTGGTGCAAATCTATCAGTTGGAGATATTAAACTGACTCCAAATCAAGTTGTTTTAGGAATGATGATTAGACCAGACTCTTTTCAAGATATAAAAATTATAAAGACAAAAGATGAAGAGATAAACAAACTGCTTGGTATAAAAGCTGATGCCAAGTATGCATCTTTTAGTCAGTTTTTTGAAGATGCTCAAAATATGAGAGGTTATAAGCTGGGTGCTATTGTAGAGGAAGCTACAAGAAAAGAGGCAAAATATAGAAATAAGCTAGATAAAGCGGCTCTTACGGTTGATGAGAGACTTAATGTTGCATATATGGTTTATACTGGTGCAATTATTAGAATTTGGCCGAAGCCTAGCGATGCAAATAATAAATGGTTTGCAACTATAGATGCCCTGCAGACTTTTGAGCAAAACGACTCTATGAAGTTAAGAGAGATAGCTGTTAATTACTTTACATCAATGGATGCCTCTTTAGTGAGTGGTGATTGGAGCAAAAGTGATGAGACTCTAAAAGAGATAGCTAAGTATCAGAAGTTTTATGGCGGGGAAGTTTACCCAAGTGAGAACAGGGTTAAAGCTGAGATGTTCTATAACCATGCCTATATCTTTCAAACACTCTATCCACTATATCTATTAGTTGGTTTTATACTTCTAATCCTAAGCTTCATAAAAATCTTAAAACCAAAATTTAAAATAGATATGTTTACAAAAGCAACACTTGTTCTTTTAATAGTGTTCTTCCTTGCACATACATTTGGATTGGCTCTAAGATGGTACATCTCAGGTCATGCACCGTGGTCAAATGGTTATGAGTCGATGATTTATATCGGTTGGGCAACTGTTTTAGCCGGTTTCATATTCTCAAAACGCTCACCAATGACTATGGCTTCAACGGGAATACTGACAGGTCTGATCCTTTTTGTAGCACACCTTAACTGGATGAATCCACAGGTGACAAATCTGGTACCTGTTCTTAACTCTTACTGGTTAAGTATTCACGTTTCGATGATTACTGCGAGTTATGGTTTCTTAGGTCTGGGAGCGCTCCTTGGGTTTATAAATATAACTCTTTTTATGATAAAAACTAAAAACAATGAGAGACAGATTTCACTATCAATTAAAGAATTAAATGCAATTAATGAGATGTCTTTAATGGTTGGACTTGTACTGCTTACGATAGGAAACTTCTTAGGCGGTGTTTGGGCGAATGAGTCTTGGGGTAGATACTGGGGATGGGATCCAAAAGAGACTTGGGCACTTGTAACGATTTTAATCTATGCAGTTGTTGTGCACTTAAGATTTATTAAACCAGTCTACAGTGAGTTTAACTTTAGTGTTATCTCACTTCTCTCTTTTACATCAGTGATTATGACTTACTTTGGGGTAAACTACTACCTTGCAGGTCTTCACTCATATGCAAAAGGTGACCCGGTTCCGGTTCCTGATTTTGTACCGATTACTTATGCGATTATCTTTGTAATCATTGCATTGGCATTTAGAAATAGAAAAGTTGTTTAAGGCTTAGAGTTGGAGTTCAGTGGCTTTAGTAAAAAAACTTTACCTTTTTTAAAAGCTATCAAGAAAAATAACAATAAAGAGTGGTTTGAAGCTCACAGAAGTGAGTATGAAGAGCTCATTCTAAATCCATCTCGTGTATTTGTAACTGAGATGGGTGAACATCTTCAGGCACTTGAGCCTACTATAAACTTCTCACCAAAAATAAATAAATCACTCTATAGAATTTATCGTGACACTCGCCGTATGGGGGCGAATAAAGCTCCCCTGAAACATCGTATAGGTTTTATCTTTTGGCAGGGAAATAACAAGCGTATGCAGAGCTCATCTTTTTATATGCACTTCTCCCCTGATGAGCTCTACGTAGCAACCGGAGTTAGATGGTTTGAAAAGCCGATGCTGGATGCATTTCGTGAATATATTTTAGATGACAGTAAACGCAGAGAACTAGATGGCATTTTAGAGTCAATTAGAGCTAAGGGCTATACTCATCTTGAAAAGGGCTATAAACGTTATCCTAGAGGTTTCAGTGCAGAGATGTCAAACGCAGATTTGAGTCTCTATAAAGGGATGGCAACATTTAAAGTTCTGAACCCATATTTGATAGAAGATGGTGAGAAGTTAATAGATACGCTCTATAAAATTTATGAAGATATGCTTCCTCTGCAAAAATATATGTATGAAGTAAGTTTAAGAGTGAAAGAGGAATAAACGTGAGTAAAGAAGCAGTAGTACTACTAAATATGGGTGGACCAAACAGTCTCGATGAAGTTGAGATGTTTTTGAAAAATATGTTCGCAGATAAAAATATACTTACAATGAAGAGTGACCTCACAAGAAAGTTTGTAGGTGGCATGATTACTTTTATGAGAACAGAGAGCTCTCAGGATATCTACCGTCAACTTGGTGGTAAATCACCAATTGTCGGGCATACAAAAAGCCTTATAGAAAAACTGCAAACCAGACTTGGTGAGAGTGTTATAGTTGATTTTGCTATGAGATATACTCCCCCTTTTGCTGATGAAGTTATAGAGAAGTTAAACGCAGAGGATATAGAGAAAATATATCTTATCCCTCTCTACCCTCAGTACTCTACAACTACAACAAAGTCCTCTTTAGAAGATTTTGAAGAGCATTACCATGACGGTGAAGGTGATGCAGTTTTAGTTGAAATAAAACATTTTTTTGAAAATAAGAGTTACAACAAGAGTGTAGTTGAAAGAATCAAAGAGAAAGTCGGCTCTGATAACTATAATGATTTTGATATCATATTTTCAGCTCATGGATTGCCTCAAAAGATAGTGGATGCCGGTGATGTTTATGAGAAACATGTAAATAAGCATGTCAATATTTTAAAAATTATGCTCGAAGAAGAGAAGATGGACTTTCATGATGTGCATCTGGCATATCAGTCAAAAGTAGGACCTATGGAGTGGCTAAAGCCATCTCTGGAAGATAAACTTAAAAGTGTTAGAAACAGAGGTGTAATTATCTTCCCTTTAGCATTTACTATTGATAACTCTGAAACAGATTTTGAACTCGATATTGAGTACAGAGAAATAGCTGAAGAGATGGGCTTTAAAGAGTACCGTGTTTGTAGGTGCCCAAACGATAGTGATCTATTTGTTGATGCCCTGCAAGAGATATATGAGAAGATGAAGTAGAATTATGCAGAAGATAATTATATTTGATATGGATGGGACTCTTCTTGATTCACAAAAAGATATAACTATCTCTGTAAATCATATAAGAGAGCGTCACTATAATTTAGAACCTTTAAGTGAAGAGTTTATAGTTGAAGCTATAAATATGGAAGTGAGGAACCTTCCATACCTCTTTTATGGTACTGAGGAGTATGAAGATAGTGATAGAGTTGTGTTTGAGCAGCACTATTATAAACAGTGTGTTCAAAACCCATACCTTTATGAGGGTGTAAAAGAGCTACTTGAAGAGTTGGTCTCATCCGGTGTAAAACTATCAGTCGCTACAAATGCTCCAACAATTTTCGCTCATAGAATGTTAAACTCATTAGGTGTAGATGAACATTTTGATCTGATCATAGGTGCTGATAAAGTTAAACTCTCTAAACCAAATCCACAGATGCTTTTTGAGATTTTGAATCATTATGAGTACGATGCAAAAAAAGATACAGCTTGGATGATTGGCGATAACTCAAAAGATATGCTGAGTGCACAAAATGCAGGTATAGACTCTCTATTTGCAAGATGGGGGTTTTCACCAGATGGCGAACACGATAAAATTGTAGAACATCCAAAAGAGATATTAGATATAGTTTTATAAAAATTTATGATAAAATATCTCAAACTTAGGAGATAAATTATTATGTTTGATATCGACTTACTTATAGCTTTTGCATTTATGGCACTTCTTTTTCTAAGACAAATTTTTATTTTAAAACAGCCAAACAAGATAAACTATGCTCCTTTAATTATTGTTATAGGTGCTATTGGTGGGGTTGTGCACTTTATTCTTCACCCTGATACTGGAGATGTTATTTTACTCTTAAGAGAGTCATTTATCCCTTTTCTTGTGGGTTTACTCCTTTATATAATAATGAATATCATGCATCAAACGCAGGAGTCTCAAAGTGCTCGCTCTAAAGATGAGTTTACAAAAGTTTTGGTGAGTGAGCTTACTGACCTTAAAGAGTTTATGTCAGAACTTGAGAGTAGAATGAAAAGCTCTCAAGTGGAGGATCAAAGAGTACAAGAGGATGTTCGTGGAAAGTTTCAAGAAGATATAAAAGCTCTCGAGACCATAAAAGAGAATCAAGCAAAGTTTTTAGATAAATTTGATGATATGGATTCCTGGCATCAAAATGTCTCAAAAGAGTTTGAATACTTCACAGAAGTACAGATGCCTGAACTTGATAATATTGTTCATAAACATATAGATATTCTCAGAGTTGCAGAACAGGATCACTACAATCAAATCAAAGCGACTCTGAGCAAGGCTGTTGAGAGTAGGGGTGATATGTCTGGCGAGATAGAAGAATTAAAAGTGAACTTGAATAGTATAAAAAATGTCTCTGACACAATAGCAAACTCTATAACGCAACAAACCCTTCAACAACTTTCAGGGGTAACTAAAGCATTTGAAAACCAGATTATAGCTCTAAAGTCCCATGCAGAAGGTGTTAAAACATCACTTTCAGAAGGTGATAGTACTTTAGACAATATTAGAGCTCAAAGTGAGATGATTATGAAACAGATGTCACTTTCATCTCAGAAAATGGATGCACTGCAAAAGCAGAATGATGGACTTCATGATATCTATTCTAATATTAAAGAGTTAATGAAAGATATGGAGATGGTTAAGTCTGACTATGTTAAATCACAGTCCCAGCTCCTACAGATATCTCAAGAGCTCTCTACATCAAAAGATGAACAGATTGATGCTCTTAAAGTTCAAGTAGAGTCGTTGAGTAGTGTATTAACTGCAAAGATTGATGAGTCTTTAGAGAAACTTCATGAACATTATCATATAGCTGATGAGGATATCACTAAAAGTGTACAGGTATTAGCTAAAAAAGCACAACTCAAAAGTGGTTATATTGAATTAGATAGCTAATGCTATTAAAAAGGGATAGATTATAAGTCCTATGTATGGTAAAAAGCCATTTATAGGTGTTAAAAGTATGAGACTAAGTTCT
>JBDLHW010000047.1:0-11118 GCA_039715155.1 Campylobacterota bacterium
AAATAGACAGCTTAATCTGCCTATTTATATAAAAAAGAGAAAATTTACATTCCTAAGTAAGGTTTCAGAACTTCAGGAATATCTATTGACCCATCTTCCTTTTGATTGTTTTCCATAATGGCTACAAGTGTACGACCAACGGCTAAAGCAGAGCCGTTTAGTGTGTTTACCATTACATTTTTCTTGCCGTCTTTGTAACGAATTTTTGTACGTCTTGCCTGGAACTCTCTTGTGTTTGAGATAGAGGAGATTTCTCTGTATTGGTTTTGTCCCGGTAACCACACGGCTATGGATATTTTCTCTTTTAACCCTTTATAAGTTAGTATACAATGGTTTAGCTAATATTTTTTTGTTTATCATATTTGTTTCGGCAGTGTATAGGTAGTTGAGATTGGTGCTTTTAGTGAGGGTTTTGTAACAAAGTTATTTTGAATGTATAGGTTGTTACAAAACTCTTAAGGGTTTGTGGGGATTATAAATATAGATTTGTCTGAATACTTTGTGGAACAAGGAACATATGTATTAGCTTATAATACTCTAAAACCTAGAGGTTTTTTTGATAATAATTTGTACTCCTTTTACTACTATCAATAATTATTAAATCAATATATAATTCCAAATAACCAAAAATCATTTGCTACATGTATAAGATGAAGAGAGTAATGGTCTATAAATATACCAAATGAATAAAGAGAAGGAGTATTAAAATATGAATATAGTAAAGAAAATATCAAATTTTAATTCTCAGACTAACTTGAGAGAACTTATTAGCGGTTGCTATGGGAATACTCAACTTAAGGATATGCAAGTTTGAGTGTTCTTGAAAGTCAGTTACGTGAAGCTACGAAAAAAATAGACTTAGCTAGTACTAATATAGAGATAAATGCAATTATTGAGGAGCTAGTAGTAACATTAATGGATGTTGAATTTTCTTCTGTATGGTTTTATGATGAAGAGAACGCACAGCTATTAAGAGAGAGAGCCTCAGGCGTTAGAGAGATCTCTATAAATGAAAAACATGGGGTAGTCTACAAATGCTTTATGACGAAAGAGCATGGAATATATAACTATCTTACTAGTGAAAAAGATTATGTAGCTTCTGTTGATAATCCTGATGAGATAAAGATGAAGTCAAAAATCATGCTCCCACTTGTAAGTAATGATAAATTGATAGGTATCGTTACTGCGTATACTTCAGTAAAAAAAATAAAATTTTTCACAGAAGATGACTTAGAGTTATTAAAAGCAATAGCACCATATATTGTTGACACAATCTGTAAGATGCATCCTCAAGCAAAAATAGAGGTTAAAGATGCGAACTGTAGAAGAAAAGAACACTCAAAGAGAGCTGAGTTTGAAGCAGTAAAAAAAGTCAAAGAGATAGAAGAGTCTAAAGAGGATGTTGAAAGTTCTGATGAGACCTTAGCCTTTATGTCTAATACAATCCATGACATTAGAACCCCAGCTAATACTCTTTTTGGTTTTTTAGACCTCTTAGAGGAACAGATTGCTGATCCAAGACTTAAGCAATATCTTCTAAATGCAAAAGAGAGTGCAGGCTTTATAAATGATTTAACAAGCTCAATACTTGATAGAATTTCATCTCATCGAGAGAGAGAAGAGTCTACGAGAGAGCAAATTGATTCGATTAAGTTTTTCTCCAGTGTTGCAGAGATGTTTTCATCAAACATGTACTCTAAAAAACTCCATTATAATGTTTTCATTGATCCTCAAATGCCACGAGAGATACTTACAGAGCCCTTAAAACTTAAACGTATAATAATGAACTTAATCAATAATGCATATAAATTTACTGCAACAGGTAATTCAGTAGATTTTAGTGTTAAGTATAAGAAAAAAGAGAAGCAGCTGAGTATTTCTGTTAAAGACACAGGGATAGGTATTGCTAAAGAGAAACAAAAAGAGATATTTGAGGCTTTTAAGCAAGCTGATGATACAACAGTATTAAACTATGGCGGTACGGGTCTTGGTCTGGCTATATCTTCTGGTTACGTAAAAGACCTTGGTGGATTTTTCAAGCTGGAGAGTGAAACGGATAAGGGGAGTGAATTTTCTTTTGATATACCTTTAGAGAGTGTTGATGATACATTTTCTTTTAAAACGATAGATAACAAAGAGATGAAAATTGCTATTTTAATGGACAGTTCAAATAAGCTTAGTGCTAACAACATAGCGAAACACCTTACTAGAATGGGAGTAGATAAAAAACAGATAGTTGCTGTTGCATCTCCTTCTGACTATAAAAAAGACGTGACTCATTTAATCACTTTTCAAAATAAGACAGATGCTTCTATTATCGCAGACTCAGTGGCTAATAATGTTAAGTGCCTGATTGTGGAGGAGTCACTCTTTTCAATTACAAAGGATGACTTCCATCAAAATTGTGAAATTATGTCGCAATATACTTGTTATGTAAATGAACTGTATGCTTTTATAAATGTAGAAGAGGCACCAAAAGTACTTATTGTTGACGATGATAAGATAAGTATTTCATTAATTAAAACTCTGATTGATGGTGCATTCTGTAAGATTAGTGTTGCAGAAAATGGGGAAGAGGCACTGAACTTACTGATGAATGCTCAAAAGAACGCAAGACCATTTTCTTTAGCTTACATTGACAATCAGATGCCTATCATAAGCGGTTTAGATGTTATAAAAAGATATCGTGAGTTTGAGCAAGAGAAGCAGTTAAAACCAATATATGCAGTCTCAATTTCAGGTGATATGCTAAATAGCGAAGAAGACAGAGAGCTTTTTAACGCTTTTGCATCTAAACCGTTTGAGAAAGAAGATATTAGAGAAGCCTTATCCAAGGTAAGTTAGATAGTTATCAAAACAAAAGGAGAACAAATGTCAAGACCAGAACCAACTAATGAAGAACACATCGTAGGATGCACCGACTTAATCGTTTCAAAGTCAGATGCTGAGGGAAATATAACTTATATAAATCCTATATTTTTAAAAATATCAGGTTATTCACAAGGTGAGTTAATAGAACAGCCACATGCAATACTACGTCATCCAGATATGCCAAAGGTGATTTTTAAATATCTTTGGGATAATTTAAAAGAGGGCAGAGATGTAGTAGCATTTGTTAAGAACTTATGTAAAGATGGAAGTTTTTACTGGGTACTTGCAACAGTTAAAGTAGCCAAAAATCCAGATGGCTCATTTAGAAACTATATGTCAACTCGTAAATGTGTTACAGATACGGCAAAAGAGACAATGAGCTCTTTATATGCAAACCTTTTAGCGGTTGAGCAGAGTGATGGAGTCGAAGCTTCAGAGAATGCTTTAAATGCTTTTTTAGCTGAGAAAGGGGTTACGGATAGTGACTCTTTTAATAACTTGATGATTGAAATAAATAAATAATAAAAAGGAAATATAAATGATAGACTTTGCAAAAAAGATGGAGAAACTCCAAAGCGTACATGGATACCTCGGTTCCGCTGTTTTAAACTACTCTGGGGAGACTCTGTATATAGAAAACGAAAGTACAGGGACTGACATAGGTTACTCTTCGGCAATCTTCAATGACTCTTTTCGTATGATTAGTGAATCATCTCTGGATGTTGGTTTTAGTGAGGCTTCTTCCATTGAAGCTAAAACACAAGATGGTCACGTATTTTTAATGAAAAGTGCGGGTGAGCATGGAAAAGATGATTACTCTAAAATAAATATTTTTTGTATCTTTAGAGATGATGGAAATATCGCTTTGGCTAAGATGATTATTGAAAAATCATCAAAAAGTATGGCTGAAGAGTTATCAAATATATAGAAATATTCTAACACCAGGAATCAAATGAAAACTTTATATTTAATAAAACATGCAAAGTCTGACTGGAGTGTTCCTGGTGAGAGCGATATGGAAAGAGACATTACAAAAAAAGGTCTTAAACATATTAATACAATAGGCTCTTATTTGGCCTTGCAGGGTATTAACCCAGATGTGATTCTTTCTAGTTGTGCATTGAGAGCTCAAGAGACAAGTAATGTTTTAGCTCAGAAGATAGATTTTTCAGGACCGCAATATTATCTACAAGAGCTATATCAGTCATCGCCGGAATTAATCAAAGAGATTATAATGGCACAAGATGATGAGCTCTCAAGCATGTTTATAGTTGGGCATAATCCACAGTTAAGTGAACTTGTTTTTATGCTTAGTGGCGAACACATCGCAAAAATGCCATCTTTAGCTATAGTGGCGATTAAGTTTGATATCCAAGAGTGGAGCGAACTTCAAGAGAAGCAGGGTACAATAGAGTTTTTTATAAGCCCTAAACAGTTTAAATACTACATGCCAAAACATATTAGAACAACACTGGAAATGATTTAGTCTTATATATTAAATAAGAACAGATTCAAATATAGTGGCTAAAGGGGCAAAGATGAGATTACTTTGCCAAAGTATTTAAAGCCTCTATAATCTCATCCATTTTTGCACTAATAAGTGTAACTTCTTCAGAAATATTATTAACTTCACTCGCATTAACAGTTAAAGAGTCTGAACTCTCTGAAATAGACTGAATTAAAATATTCGTTGTAGCAGATGTCTCAGCTAAACTCTTTTGTGTTCTCTCGGCAAGTTTTCTTACTTCATCAGCTACAACAGCAAATCCACGACCATGCTCACCTGCACGAGCTGCTTCAATAGCTGCATTCAATGCTAAAAGATTAGTCTGATCAGCTATATCCCCAATCGTAGATAAAATCTCTTTCGTCTCATTTGCGTTTCCTACAAGTACCTGAAGGTTAGCAACCATTTCATTCTCTTTTGCTGATACAATGTGGATACGAGAAACAGTATCATTGATCATCTCTTTTAACTCAATTATAGTTGTATTTGAAATTTCATCTATAGTGTTATTTAATTTTTGTGATGCTTCTAAAATATGATTTTGACTATTCTCATTTTCCTTTTGCATGTTTTGAAGTGATTCGCCAAGCAGGTTTATATTGTTTAACATATCAGCCATCTTTGCTTCAACATTAATCTCACTCCTTGCATCAAAGACTCCATTTGCAAAGTTTTGCAGAGTTGAGATTGCATTATCCAAGTTATTTTCAGATGATTTAATCATATTATTCATACTGTTTCTTAATATATGTACATATGGTGTTTTAGTATCTGCTTCTACTCTACATGAATAGTGTCCTTTAGAGACTCTATCTGAAAGCAGTACCATTTCACCAGCAACCCTAGTATCTTCAACTACAATGTCCTGATGCTTTTTTATCAGAGCGTTTATTTTTTTCTCTAGTTCATTATTTGTACTCTTATCTATAGATACCTTATTTCTATTGAACTCTAGTAACTCACTAAACTCATCAAGTATTACTTTAATGTGTGATGATTTGGCAGAGGATTCCTGCATCTGTAAAAATATTGCAGTTATAAAAGCTACAATAGCGAAGGCTGTATGAACTAAGGTCAAGTCAGTTACAAATAGAGAGATGACTAAGATTGTAAATAGACTACCTAATATGATATTTTTTTGTAAACTACTCATTAATTACCTATACCCTATCTTAATGTTTTATATAGATTTTGTGCTGTTTCTATCTCTGAAAGTGATGCTTTTCTTCTACATGAGATATAAGACTTAGAGTTTGTTTGAGAATCATACTTTGGATACACAGTTGCATAAACCCAGTAAAAACCACCATCTTTAGTAGCATTTTTCACATAACCATTCCAAACCTTATCAGCTTTAACAGTACTCCATAAATCTTTAAACGCAGCCCTAGGCATATCTGAATTACGAACTATATTGTGTGGTTTTCCAACTAACTCATCAATAGTGTAGCCTGCTGTCTTACAAAAATCATCATTTGCAAACATGATAATTCCTTTCTCATCAGTCTGTGATACTAAAAAATCATCACTCTTAAGTAAGTGCTCTCTCATATTTATACCCCTTAAATTTAATTATATGAGTAGTTTACATTTATTTATTTATAAATTATAGTGGAAAAAGGAGTACAAAGGTTGTTTATTGTTATAATATCTCCATGGATACTAAAAAATATAAAAATTTGTCTGTTTTAGTTGTAGAAGATGAAAAGAGCGCAAGAGTAGAGATTGTTGATTTACTTGGTTCATATTTCGGGTTTGTTCATTCTGCTGAGGATGGATGCAAAGGCTTAGAGTCTGTTTGCAAATTTCATCCTGATGTTATCATTTTGGATATTCAGATGCCATGTATGAATGGACTTGATATGATGGAAGAAGTTAATAAGATTAGATCAAACTCTATACTTTTGTTTACTACTGCCTTTAATGATGCAAGATACCTCTTAAGCGCAATAGATCTTAAAGCAGATGCTTACATAACCAAACCGATTAATATTGATTTATTACTTGAAAAAATTGAAAAATCACTGATTGGCAGAACTCTTGATAATCCAATAGGCCGTGGTAGTGGTATATCTTCATGTGAACTTCTTCACAAAAATCTATCTAGCAGAGAGTACGAAGTTTGTCTTGATATTGCCAAGGGCATAAAAGCAAATGCTATAGCTGAAAAATACAACATAAAACCAAAAACTGTAAGTACATACCGCAAAAGAATATTAGGAAAAATGCGCCTAAGCTCTAATGCTGAAATTATTCGTTATGCTATTGCACACGGACTGATCTAACACTCATTACAAGAGAGTTATAACTCTTTTACCTATCGTTTACGACTAAAATTCAGGGGGTTGCTGTACTCCTTTTTCCACTATCATTATTTCACATATTCACCTAAAATACACGTATAAACAATTATTAATATAAGAGTAACTCCATGAATAATATTTTATTATCAAATATCAAAACAGAAGATAGTAGACTTTTTCGTCGTCTTATCTTACTAAACTCATTTCTTATGCTTGGTGTTATAGTAGTAGCATTTTTTGCAATATTAAACTACTTTGTATTACGTGAGTATACAATCAGCATAATAAATACACTTGTCACACTGCTTGGAATCGGAGTTTTTCTGGATTTATCTTACAATAAAAATATAGATAGAGCCATCACAATTACTTTAACAGTAATGATCAGCTTTTTTATACTGTTTATATACCTTAATGAAAACAGAGGATTTGGTCTTTTCTGGGTACCTGTTGTACCTATTCTTGCAATTGGTTTGGTGGGATTCAAAAAGGGTGCACTAATTAGTATAATATACTTTATTCCCATATTCACAATGGCTTACCTTGGCATAGGTGAATGGCTTGATGGTCAATGGTCCCTAATTGGTTTTTTTCGACTTATTCTCTCTTCTTTATTAGTTATGTATATTGTCGTTATGATGGATATCGCTCTAGAAGAGTCCTATAAAAAACTGGAGAAATTATCATCAACAGATCCCTTAACATTAGTACATAACAGGAGAAAGATAGAAGAGATACTAAGTAGAGAGATTGGACTATCAAAACGTTACGATAAACAGCTTGCGCTTATTTTATTTGACATAGACGATTTTAAGAAGATCAATGACATGCTGGGGCATAATGGAGGCGATAAAGTATTACAGAAAATTGCAAAAGAGATTAAAGCCTCAATCCGCGAATCTGATTATATCGGGCGCTGGGGTGGAGAAGAATTTCTTATTGTAATTCCTGAAATAGATCATGAGAGTGTTAAAGTCATGACTGAAAAAATTAGAATACTCGTGCAAGAGATGGGGTGCAGTACTATTAATAACATTACTTGCAGTTTTGGCATAACTCTACTTGACAAAGAAAGCGACTCTATTGAGTCTTTGATAAATAAAGCAGATATAGCTATGTACAGAGCAAAAGAGAAGGGGAAAAACTGTATCGTATCTTATTGATCTCTTTTATTTTAATTTGATGGCAAAAGTATACTAAACTTTACACCATCATTTGTATTTTTAGCTTTAAGTTCTCCACTCATATGCTCTTCTATAATTAATTTAGACATATAGAGACCCAAACCTGTCCCCTTACCCCCTTCTTTTGTTGTGAAGTAAGGATCAAATATCTTTGTTAAAATTTTCTTATCTATACCACCTGCATTATCGTATATATCTATCACTGTATCGTCATCATTTTTTGTGATATCAACAAAAATATGTGGATTCACTATTTCATTCTCAAGTAAAGCATCTTTAGCATTATTTAAAATATTTAAGATTACTTGATAAAACTTATTTTTATATCCAAAAATCATATGTTCATCATCAACTTTTATTTCATATTTTATATCATTTACTTGTAAAACTGCTTCCACTATAGAGTAGGCTTTCTCAATTGCTTCACTAACACTAAATTCATCTTTTTGCTTATTTGGAGCAAAAAAATCACGAAAATCATCAATGGTTTCAGACATACCGTTTATTAAGAACATACTTTTATCTACGCTTCGTTCTATTTTTTCACCATCAAGGATACCACGTTTATGATAGAAACCTATATTTTGTATAACTAATCCAAGTGCATTTAATGGCTGTCTCCATTGATGAGCTATGTTTCCAATCATTTCCCCCATAGATGCAAACTTACTCTGCTGCAAAAGTAAAGCTTGTTTTGATTTAAGCTCTTTTTCTAGCTCATACTCTTTTGTTATATCTCTAGATACTCCAACAATACCAATCATATTTCCTACTTCATCATGCAGTGGTACTTTACCGGTCAAGAGGTAAATATCTCTGTCATCATTGTATCTCACCCACTCTTTACTTATATGCTCTTTAGAAGTCTCAAGCATTTTTTTATCCATTTTACGAAAAAGATCTGCAGACTCTTTGGAAAAAAGTTCATAATCATCTTTACCGATAATATCTATTTCTTTCTTTCCGGTAAGAGTTTCAAAACTTCTATTACACCCTATATATTTAAACTCTAAATCTTTATAAAATATCACATCACTTATTGAATTTGTAACACTCTTCATAAGTTCATTGCTTTTAACTACTTCACGATTTGATTCTGTAAGTTCTGTGGAGTTCACCTCAAGAATTCTCTCCAGTAGTTTTATTTCACTGTAAAGGTCTTCATATCCTTGGCTTACTAACTCTATAAAATTTTTGAAATCATCATCTCGTTCTTTAATGTCAAATTTTTTTCCATAAACTTTTTTAATTTGAGCCTTTAGTATACGGTTCACTTTTAGTCCTCGAAAATAGTAGTCAGTGTCATTGTCTGGTTATGTAGTTTACAATTTAGCAAGTCATTGCTAAAAGGTGCTATCTCTCCATAAGAGTAAAATCCAACTAATTGTGATTTTTCTGTAAGAATCTCCTGCATCACTTCAATTTCCTCATCAGCAAGTTGTTTTAAAACACTAAGACGACCACTGCAACTCACCCCAAGAGAGAGTGAGCGTTTATCATTATATGGCTTTATACTATTTGCTGCCAATCCTGCTCCATCTATAAGATTATCTATGTTTGTCTTCATAAGGCGAACTCTAGAGCCTTCTGGTACATCTCCTGCATAAACTATAGAATTATCCTCATTTATACCCATCATTACACGAATTACTTCATTTTTTTCAGCTTCATCCCTTTTTACACTTAAGGGAAAGAGCAATCCACTGGCCGGCAGATCTTTTATATACTCTCCAAGATATCTTTCATAGAATTTTAATGCTGGCTTATTATCTATCTCATACACTATATTTCCATCTGAACGAGTCACTACTCTTTGTGCACCAAACTCTTTCCAGCCAGCTTTACAGCCTATGCCAATATGAAGAGACTCACCGTAAAACCCAACCGCTACAGCCATGTTTATATCAGTTGACCCATTGCAAAACACATATGTATCTTCAAATTTAAGAGAACCAGCAGAGACTCCGCCTGTAATAGTTACATTTTTATCTGCATTAAATCCTTTTACAAGTTTTGAAGCATCTATTTTCAAACCTTGAACTAGTACAAATACATGCTTAAGTCCATCATGATCTAAATTTTCTATCAAAGCTTTAGCATCTTCTTCCAATGAATCACTATGCGTAACTGAACTATTTACAGCTACCTTTGCTTTATCAAAACTAATTGCTGTAGCTACGGCTGAGTACTCACTCAACCCATCATCTAAAATATTCCCAGCCGTTGATGTACCAACAATGTGAGCGTTAGGATATATTTTTTTAAGTAAAGCATTATGGTTATGATTTTTAATAGTCTCTAAATCACCAAAAACAAATACTATATCTGCTGCATTAGAGTCACACTCATTAATATCTTCAACTATCCAGTGTAAATTTTCAAAATGTAGTTTATCTATCTTCATAACTCTTCTCTTTTTTTTTATTCTTCTGCGCTATAAGAGATTTCACAAAATGGATCTATAATATCTGAAAATAATGTTATAGTAAGAACAGCACCATCTTCTGAATTATGTACATCCAGTTTACCATTCATGTTCTCTTCTATTATTATCTTTGACATGTAAAGACCTATTCCATCTCCTTCTCCTTCAACTTTGGTTGTAAAGTATGGTTCAAAAATTTTATCTATAACATCTTTGGGAATGCCACCGGCATTGTCCTCTATCTTAATAACTATATGTTCATCTTTAACTGTACATAAAATATCTATCCGTCTATCTATATTTTTATTTTCCACAAGAGCATCTTTAGCATTGTTTATAATATTGACTATCACCTGAGTAAGTTCATTTTTGTATCCATTTACTTGAACAGATAATTCCCTGTCGTATGTAACTTGAATACTATTTTCTTCAAGAGGAGTCTTCATAAACAGTAAAGATTCCTCTATAGCTTCCTTAAGATAGAATATTCTCTTCTTTTTATCTTTTTTGAAAAAGTCTCTAAAGTCATCTATTGTAGTTGACATTTTATTTATCTGCGACATTCCATTTGTTATATTTTCTTTTAATTTTTCCTCATCTAAAGTCCCGCGTTTATGTAAAATTTCTAACTTTTGTAGGATTAAACCAAGAGTGTTAAGGGGCTGTCTCCACTGGTGAGCAATATTACTTATCATCTCTCCCATAGCTGCTAAACGATTTTGCTGTAGCATCAAACGGTTTTTCTGTAGATTTTTTTCTACAGCCTCTTCTATTTTTATTTCTAATTCTTTGTTCTTCTGTGAAATTTTTTTAGCCATTTCATTAAAC